>NZ_SMRQ01000008.1 GCF_004359965.1 Cognatilysobacter segetis
TCGGCCTTGCCGTCACCGTTGACGTCGCCCGCACCGGCGAGGTTCCAGCCGGCCGGCGGGCGGCTCGAGACCGACACCGGCGTGCCGAGGACGCCACCCGCGGCACCCATCGAGACGTACACCGTCTGGCTGGCCACCGACATCACGTCGGCGAAGCCATCGCCGTTGAAGTCGCCGATCGCGATCGCGGACGTGCCCGCCGGGAGCGAGCCACTGTTCTGACTCACTGCGAGGGTCGTGCCGTTCATCAGCCACGTGCCGAGCTGCCCGCCGGCCGTGTTCTGCCAGACGATGTCGGACATGCCATCGCCATTGAGATCGCGCGCCACCTTGCGGACGGCCGGCGGCGTGTCCGCGACCTTGGCGGCGCGGAACGTCGCGATGGTCGGGATCGTCTGCGTCAGCGTCCGCGCATTGTCCGCCTCGTTCTCGACGCCGCAGGCGAGCCCGCCGCACATGGTGGTGCGGGGATTGGAGAACACGCGATAGCTCGTCTGGCCGGAATCGCCGTAGGCCATGACGGTGTAGAAGTTGCCATTGGTCGCGGTCGTCTTGTAACCGAACGAATACGTGAACGCGCCGTACTCGTTGTTCTGCAACGTGTTGTCCGAGCCCATGGAGGTGGCGCGGTCGTGCGCGGCGCCCATGTTGTGGCCAAGCTCGTGCGCGAGCGTCTCCTCGCGGCAGAAGTAGGTCTTGCCGTCGGTGCCCTGGTCACGGCCGTCGCTGACGACGGAATAGCCGAAGTACTCGTCGCTCTGCGTGACCGTGTCGCGGCCGCCACCGATCAGCCAGGCGATGCCGCAGCCGTCGTGTTCCGGGTCGTAGAAGCGGCGCACCAGCGACACCACGTCCGCGCCGTACGTCTCGCGTGCCTGTCGCAGTGCGCTGAACGCCGCGTTCGGCGTGGTCTGGCCACCGCCGGTGCCGGACTTGTAGCCCGTCAGCTCTTCAAGCGCGGTCGAATTGGAGTTGAGCTCGGTGTAGTTCACCGCCAGCGTCTTGACCAGGCGCACGCGCGCGGCCACCTGGCTGTTCACGTACGCCTGGTTGGTGATGTCCACCATGTTGTTCAATCGGGTCTGCGCCTGCGACTCGCCGCCGTAGTACGTGACGAAGCCGGGCGTGTAGCCGAGCACGAGATCCACCACGGTGTTGCCCTGCGCATCCAGCGCTGCGGCGGTGGCGCCTGCCGCGGACGGCTGCGCACCCGACGTGCTGTCCAGGCCCTCCGCGCTCGGCGGCAGCAGCGCATCGGTTTCCGTCGGCCGCGTGGCGCGGTTCTCGATCGTCGCCAGCCGGACCGGATCGGTTTCGATCATCCACGCGACGCCGTCCTTGATCGTGAGACGCAGGGGCAGGCCCGCGCTCTGGCCGATGGTGCCGAAGGCGGCCTTGGCGCCGAAGGTGATGATCGCCTCCCGACCGCGCGCGCCATCGAGGGCGCCGACCCACGTCCAGTCCCCGTTTTCGTGCTCGACGTGACGCTCGTAGCGGAAACGCAACTGTTCGCCGGAAGGCGAACGCAGGGAAAGCGTGCCGCCGATCGCCGCGCGCGCATGCGCTTCGCTGACATCCGCGCGATGCCAGGTATAGGCGCCGTCGTAGCGGACGACGGGCGTCGAGGGATAGGCGAGCAGATCGCCGCGGTCCGGCGTGGAGGCGAATCGATGCAGCGTGGCGAGCGCAGCGGGCCCACCCGCGAGGCCCGCGGTCGACCCCTGGACGGTTGCAGTCGGCATCGACCGCGCGGCGGCGGGCATGTCGTTCGCCTGCGAGGCCGACCCCTGCCGCTCGGACGAACAGGCGGCCATCGCGAGCGCCGCGGCCAGAATCAGCGGAAAACGGAAGTTCATGGATCACCCCACCCCTAAGCTACGGGTGATGGTGAGGTGAACCCGGCGCGGGTGCAATCGGATCCCATCCACAATCCGCGTATTCCGGCGCGTTTTCCGCTGCCGCTCATCGCGTGTTAACCGAACGCCGCCGCCCCGTTCAGGAACGTCCGTACACGTCCTCCAGCCGGACGATGTCGTCCTCGCCCAGATAAGCGCCGGACTGCACCTCGATGAGTTCCACCGGCTCGCTTCCGCGGTTGCGCAGCCGGTGCACGCTGCCCTGCGGAATGAAGGTGCTCTCGTTGGCGCGCAGGTCGAACACGCGATCGTCGCAGGTGACTTCCGCCACGCCCGAGACGACGATCCAGTGCTCGGCCCGACGCGAATGCTTCTGCAGGCTCAGCGCCGCGCCCGGCTTGACCACGATGCGCTTGACCTGGAAGCCCGGGCCGACCGCGAGCGAGTCGTAGCTGCCCCACGGGCGATAGACCTTGCGGTGCACGAGATGCTCCGTGCGGCCCGCGGCCTTGAGGCGGTCGACCAGCAGCTTGACGTCCTGGACGCGATCCTTGCGCGCCACCAGCGTCGCGTCGGGCGTGTCCGCGATGACCAGGTCCTCGACGCCGAGCGTCGCGATCATGCGGCGCTCGGAGGCGCGCACGAGGCAGCCGCGACTGTCGACCGCGATCACGTCGCCGTCGAGCCGGTTGTCGTCGGCATCGCGCTGCGCGACCGACCACAGCGCCGACCACGAGCCGATGTCGCTCCAGCCGCAACTGACCGGTACCACCGCCGCGCGATCGGTCTTCTCCATCACGGCGTAGTCGATCGAGTCGCTCGGGCCGCGCGCGAACGCCTCCGCGTCGATGCGGATGAAGTCGAGGTCGGCCTGTGCGCTGGCGTACGCCTCGCGCGCCGCGGCCGCGATCGCCGGCGCATGACGCTCGAGCTCCTCGAGGTAGCGCGTCGCACGGAACAGGAACATGCCGGAATTCCACGAATATCCGCCATGCTCGAGGTACGCCCCCGCGGTCGCGAGATCGGGCTTCTCGACGAAGCGCTCCACCGCGAAGCCGGCGCCGTCCAGTGGCGCGCCGCGCAGGATGTAGCCGTACCCGGTCTCGGCGTAGTCGGGCCGGATGCCGAAGGTGACCAGCCACCCGGCGTCGGCGAGGCCGACCGCATGGGCGACCGCGTCGCGGAACGCAGACTCGTCCTCGATCAGGTGGTCGGCCGGCAGCACCAGCATCAACGCGTCCGGATCGCGCGCGGCCAGGTGCGAGGCCGCCAGCGCGATCGCGGGCGCCGTGTTGCGCGCCGCGGGCTCCAGCAGGATGCCGCCGTTGCCGAGGCCGACCGCCTGCAGCTGTTCGCCGACCATGAAGCGGTGGTCGTCCGCGCAGACCGTGACCGGCGCGGCCGCGCCGGGCAGCCGGCTCGCGCGCAGGAGCGTCTCCTGGTAGAGCGAGCGGTCGCCGACCAGGGCGAGGAACTGCTTGGGCTGGTTCTGGCGCGACAGCGGCCACAGCCGCGTACCGCTGCCACCGCTCAGCACGACGGGATGCAGCATCGGTTCGTCCACAGGGAAGGCCGCGACAGGATACGCCGGTCGCCCCTCACGCCCGGCAGGCGCAGTCGGCTAAAATCGGCCGCCTCCAGCGCGCGCCGCGCGCCCGACACGGAATTCCACCCGATGAAGATCCTCGTCGCCTACAAGCGCGTGGTGGACTACAACGTCCGCATCCAGGTCAAGCCCGACGGCACCGGCGTCGTCACCGAGGGCGTCAAGCTCTCGCCGAACCCGTTCGACGAGATCGCGCTCGAAGAAGCACTGCGCCTGCGCGACAAGGGCATCGCGACCGAGGTCGTGGTCGCCACCATCGCCCCGGCCGACGCCCAGCCGCACCTGCGCAACGGCCTCGCGATGGGCGCGAACCGCGCGATCCACGTGGTGGTCGACGCCGGCACGGACGTGCAGCCGCTCACCGCGGCGCGGGCGCTGCTCAAGCTGGTCGAGCGCGAGCAGCCCGACCTCGTCATCCTCGGCAAGCAGGCGATCGACGACGACGCCAGCCAGACCGGCCAGATGCTGGCCACGCTGTGGGGCCGTCCGCAGGCGACCTTCGCCTCCAAGCTCGACGTCGCCGACGGCAAGGCCACCGTGGTGCGCGAGGTCGACGCCGGCCTCGAGACGCTCGAGGTCGACCTGCCGGCGGTGGTCACCACCGACCTGCGCCTCAACGAGCCGCGCTTCATCAAGCTGCCCGACATCATGAAGGCCAAGAGCAAGCCGCTCGAGACGCTGCCCTTCGCCGACCTGGGCGTCGACGCGGGCGCGGGCCTGACGACGACGTCGTTCGCGCCGCCGGCCAAGCGCTCGAAGGGCATCATGGTCAAGGACGCCGCCGAGCTCATCGCGACACTGAAGCAGCGCGGCCTGCTGTAACGCATCGCCGGCGGACCGCGCTGCGCGCGACCGCCCGGCACGTCGGTTCCCGCACGCGGGAACACCGAAACCGAGGAGACAACGATGTCCAAGGTCCTGATCGTCGCCGAGCACCTGGGCGGCCACCTCAACGCCTCCACCGCCAAGTGCGTCACCGCCGCGAAGGCGCTGTCGCCCGAGTCGATCGACGTCGTCGTGCTCGCCGACGACGCGTCGGCGGTCGCCGCCGAGGCGGCGAAGCTCGCGGGCGTCACCCGGGTGCTCACCGTGTCGAACCCCGCGAACGCGCACGCGATCGCGCAGGTGCTCGCGCCGCAGGTCGCGCAGCTCGCCGCGGGCTACACGCACGTGTTCGGGCCCAGCACCACGTTCGGCAAGGACCTGATGCCCTGCGTCGCCGCGCTGCTGAACGCGCCGCAGGTGTCGGACGCGATGGCCGTCGACGGCCCGCGAACGTTCAAGCGGCCGATCTACGCCGGCAACGCGATCGTGACGGTGGAGGTCCCGGAGGGCGTGGTCGTCGTCGCGACGATCCGCACGGCCTCCTTCGCCGAGATCGCGCGCGACGGCAACGCGGCCGTCGAGGCGGTGAATGTCGATGCCGCGCTGCCGGCGCACACGCGTTTCGTCGGCCTCGCCGCGGGCTCCAGCGACCGCCCCGACCTGCAGAGCGCCAAGCGCGTCGTCTCGGGCGGCCGCGGCGTCGGCTCGGCGGAGAACTTCAGGATCGTCTACGAGCTGGCCGACAAGCTCGGCGCCGCCGTCGGCGCCTCGCGCGCAGCGGTCGACGCGGGCTACGTGCCGAACGAGATGCAGGTCGGCCAGACCGGCAAGATCATCGCGCCCGAGCTCTACATCGCCGTCGGCATTTCCGGCGCGATCCAGCATCTGACCGGCATCAAGGACGCCGGCACGATCGTCGCGATCAACAAGGACCCGGATTCGGCGATCTTCGAGATCGCGGATATCGGGCTGGTGGGGGATCTGTTCCAGATTCTCCCGGAGGTCGCGGCAGCTCTCTGACGATGCGGATTCTCGTCACCGGAGGCACCGGGTACATCGGCTCGCATACCTGCGTGGAGCTGCTGGAGCGCGGTCACGACGTCGTCGTCCTGGACAACCTGGTGAACAGCCACCGCTCGGTCCTCGACCACGTCTCGGCGGTCGCGGGCCGCGCTCCGGTGTTCGTGGAAGCCGACGTGCGCGACGCCGGCCGGGTGGCGGACGTGCTCTCCGCATATCGGATCGAGGCCGTGCTGCACTTCGCTGCCCTGAAGGCGGTCGGCGAATCCTGGAGCTATCCGCTCGAGTACTACGACACCAACGTGGGTGGCACGCTGGCGCTTCTCGGCGCCATGCGCACGTCGGGCGTCTCGACGCTCGTCTTCAGTTCGACGGCGACCGTTTACGGCGAACCCGACCACTGCCCCGTCGGCGAGGATGCGCCCCGCGTGGGCGTCAATCCTTACGGTCGCACGAAGTTGATGGTCGAGCATGCGCTCGAAGACCTCGACCGCGCGTGGCCGGAACTGCGCGTGGCCGTGCTGCGCTATTTCAATCCCGTCGGTGCGCACCCGTCGGGGCAGCTGGGCGAGGATCCGCGCGGCACCCCCAACAACCTCATGCCGCTGGTCGCGCTGGCGGCTGCCGGCCACCTCGAACGGCTGCAGGTGTTCGGCGACGATTACCCCACGCCCGACGGAACCGGCGTCCGCGACTACATCCACGTGGTCGACCTCGCGCAAGCGCACGTGGAAGCCCTCGGACACCTCGTGCGCGCAGGTGAATCGATCACGCTCAACCTCGGCACCGGTCGCGGTTACAGCGTGCTTGAAGTGATTCGCGCGTTCGAGCGCGCGTCCGGGCGTGTCGTCCCGTACGAGGTGGTTGCGCGTCGTCCGGGTGACGCCGCCCGCAGCTACGCCGACCCGACGCGCGCGAACGCGCTCCTTGGCTGGAAAGCACGCCTCGGGCTCGACGCGATGTGCGAAGACGCGTGGCGGTGGAGGCAGCACCTCGACGCGCTGCAGTGAAGCGTCACCGCGCGGTGGACTGGAATACCGCGTGCAGCTCGTTGTAGACGAACACGTCGCCCGCGCGCCGGAATGGAAACGGGAAGTAGAAGCTGCGGCGGATGGACCAGTGTTGGTCCTGCGCCCGGTCCAGCATCGCCGCATCGACGAACACCCGATGCGTCGAATCGATCTTGAACCCTGCGCGCCCCGGAACGATGACCAGGATCCGTTCGATCTTCAGGCGACGCGCCGCTTCGAGCAGCTGGCGCAACACATCGAGCGGCTCGTCGAGATGCTCCAGCACGTGGCTGATCACCATCGACCGCAAGCCCTCGTTGCCATCGAGCAGGGACAGGCTCCAACCGTCCTGGAAGCCGTCGTAGAAATCGACGGGCAACCCGTTCGAGCGGCAATACTCGACCGTCGCCTTGTTGTATTCGAGTCCGCGCGATCCCGCGGGCAGGTAACCGAGCAGTTCACCGACGCCGCAGCCGAAGTCGAGGGTCGGCCCCTCGACCTGCGCCGCGGCACGCTTCAGGTAGATCCGCCGCACATACTTGCGCAGCGCGCTCCGGTCGGCTTGATAGCGGGTGTAGTCCGAATCGAATTCAGTCGCCAAGGCCGCCTCCTTCCGTCGGGCGCGCCGTCGGAACTTCTTCACGATCCTTCGGCATGCGCACGGTCGACATCGAGATGTGGCGCGCGAGGTCGGTGATCGACTGATGCAACTCGCGCTGTTTCAGGGCGAGGTTGAGCAGCATCACGAAGCTCGTCGCGCTGTAGCAGTACAGCACGAGGTCGGCGCCGCGCGTGACCCCGGACATGCCCGCGATCCGGTCGGCGACCGCCGGAAACCAGACGAGGAACATGCCTGCCAGGCTGATGCCGATCAGCGAGAGCCCGACGAGTTTCGAGCGCCGCCATTCGCGCAGCCCGTAGGCGATGACGAGGAGACCGAACGCGGAAAGTAGATACCGGATCACTTGCGGATCCTCGCCAGAAGCAGGTCGAGCAGGATATTGAAGGCACCGAAACCCGATTGCCCCTTCGCCATGGAGTAGTCGGTGTAGCGGATGATCACCGGCGCCTCGACGTAGGTGAAGCCGTGGCGCGCGATCTCTT
This sequence comes from Cognatilysobacter segetis, assembly GCF_004359965.1. Classification (GTDB taxonomy): domain Bacteria; phylum Pseudomonadota; class Gammaproteobacteria; order Xanthomonadales; family Xanthomonadaceae; genus Cognatilysobacter; species Cognatilysobacter segetis. Next base: position 7,422 of record NZ_SMRQ01000008.1, read on the forward strand.
CCAGGATTTCGGAAGCGTGGGCCATCCGGTTCTGGCGGATGCGGATCGTCGCCGCCGCGTCCGACCGCAGTACGCGAAGCCCGTTGTGCGCGTCCGTCACCCGCAAACCGGTGGTGATCCGCGTGAACACCGTCGCGGCCTTCAACAGCAGGCGCCGGCTGGCGCGGATGTTTTCGGCGCTGCCGAGGAACCGGCTTCCGAGCGCCACCTGCGCACCCTGCTCGTGCAGGCGCCGCAGCATTTCGGCTGCGTCCTCCGGACGGTGCTGGCCGTCCGCGTCGAAGGTGACCACGTGATCGAAGCCCGCCCGGCAGGCCCACGCGATACCCGTCTGCAGCGCCGCGCCCTGTCCGAGGTTGATGGGATGAGTGAGGACCGTGGCGCCAGCGGCGAGCGCGCGTTCGCCCGTGTCGTCCCTCGATCCGTCGTCTACGACCACCACGTGCGGGAAAAGCCGCATCGCGTCCACGACGACGCCGTGGATCATCGCCGCTTCGTTGTACGCGGCAATTACGACAGCCGCTCGCTCGTTGAGTATCGACGCCGCCATGACCTCGCCTCCTCCACCGGCTCCAGGGCTCACTTCTGCGTTGCCACGAAAAGCACGCCCGTCGAGATCATCAGGATGCCCGCCCACTGCAGCGAGCTCAGCCGCTCGCCGTAGAAGTACCAGCCCGCGAACGCGGTGATGGTGTACACCATCGCTCCGCTGATCGCGAAGGACACGGCGAGCTTCTCGCGCGTCAGCACGAAGAACCAGGTGACGTAGCCGGCGACCTGCAGGACCAGCGCGAGCCAGACCAGCGGATTGAGCGCCGCGCCCAGCACGAAGTCCACGGGACCGTGCGCCAGCGCGACCTTCATGGCCGGCATGTTGACCGCCTTCTTGAGGATCATCTGTGCCACCAGCGTGCACAGCGTGGTGGTCGCGATCAGAACGTAGGTCAGCACTAGATGTATCCCTGGTAGGAGCGTCGGTACAGGCGACCGAGGAGGACGGCCACGGGTTCGGGCCACAGGGCCCGGAAGACCATCAGGTCCTCGCGCGCCCGACTGCCGTCGTCGAGGCATCGCGCGGTTTCGCTCGAGGTGTGTACGCGATGGTCCATCAGCTGCCCGGGCACGCGGGTCACGCGTCCGGCGGCCGACAGGTCGAGCCACGCCAGCCAGTCCATGTTCGTGCGCAGGTCTTCGCGGAAGCGGAATCCGGGAGCCACGGCCCGGTTGATGCTGACCGCGGGGCAGACCACGGGATTTCCGAACCCGAACAGCATGCGTCGCGCCAGCGGCCCGGCAATGGACCGCCGGCCCAGGAACGCCAAGGCCACCATCAGCCGTTTGACGCGCGCATTGGAGCCGGATGCACGACGCTCGCCGCTCTCGCTGATCTCGCCGGCGTCGCAGAAGTACATCGCGGACCCCGGCGCCCGCGAATGGGCATCGAGCAGCGCGGCAACGAAGCGGGCGTCGTAGACGTCGTCCTGGTGCGCGATCGTGACCAGCGGGGTCTCGGCGGCATCGAGCGCTGCATTCCAGTCCCGCCCGATCCCGCCATTGGGCCCGTGCACCACGAGGCGCGCGCCGAAGGCGCGGCAGGTCGCGTCCAGCCCGTCGAACGGCGTCGACGTGGCCACGACCACGCGCCCCGGCGCGGTCTGACCGGCCAGCGACTGCAGGCAGGCCTCGAGATGCGGCGATCGGCCGTATGCAGGCACGACGAAGGTATGTTGCGGGCCCGCGGCCGAAGCCGCACCCGCGGCGCGCCCGCCGGCTGCGCCGGATTCGCGGCTCACGGGCGCCGCCGTCCGAACGCCGGGCGGCCGCGTGCCGCGCCGAGCCACACGAGCCACAGCATCGAGACGAGGCAGACCGCCGGATACAGATAGCGGAAGTCGCAGGCGATGGAGGTCGGTAGGTAGGACGCGTACAACAGCGCCGTTCCGATCGCCACCGGCACCGTGCCGCGCTTGAGTCGCGCATGCATCGGCGAGAACAGGATCAGCAGCGTTACCAGCACGAGCGCGATCGCGTAGGCGAAGTGGCGGAAGATCGGCCAGTAGACGAGCCCGCGCGACGCGTCGTAGATCGACTGGTCGTAGCGGTCGAGTCCGGGCACGAAGCCCAGCCGGCTCAGCCGCGCATTGTCGCCGTCGATGCCGACGTGCACCGGCAGGCAGGCCTTGACGCCGTCGACGTCGAGAATGGACCGGAACACCGCGAGTCGATGGGCGGCGTACGCCTTCGGTTCCGCGCGCACCATCGCCCACCACATCTTCCGCACGCCGCCGTAGCCCGGCAGCGACAGCCATTGGGTGACGGCCGGGCTGTACCACAGGAAGTCGCCGCGATCCGCGGAGTACACGCTGCGTACCTGCGCCCGGAGCTCGTCGTTCATGGCGATGGGCAGCCGGTCGCTCGGCGTCTGCGATCGCGCCACCATGCCGGCGATGTCGTACTGCATCAGGCCGTTGAAGCCGACCTGGCTGCCGAAGCGGTCGTCCTGATGGATGGTGCGTGCCACCGCGGCATCGAAGACGACGAGACCGGCCCCGAACGCCAGCACGATCGACAGTGCTGCCGCCGCGGCACGGGATCGCGACAGGCCGCGCAGCGACGCAGCCCCCAGCATCGGCAGCACCAGCAGGACCGGTGCCATGAAGATGCCCTGCTGCCGCACCCGCATCGCGAACGCGAGCAGAAGCGCCGACGCCACGGCCCATGCGATCGCCGGGCGTCGCGCTGCGACGCAGGACATCAGGCCGGCGGCGACCCCTGCCGCGAGGAAGGTCGCGAACACCACGTCCTTCCAGACGATCCCGACGTAGATGCCGATGACCGGGTTCGCGATCACCAGGATCGCGGCCGCTGCGCGCATCACGATACTGCGCGGCGAGCGCAGCGGTCCGGCGCGGAACGCCGCGACCGCCGAGAGCGCGAGCGCCAGGTACGTGCAGATGGCATTGAAGGCCATCAACCGGCCGACCCCGGCGGGACCGGGGCCGAACCAGCGCAGCAAGGCGCTCGTATGGGGCGGATTCCAGGTTTCCGACCGCCCCGTGCTGGCCTCGATCACCTGCATGCTCGAGTCCATCGAGATGTGGCCGGGGTAGTGCAGCCAGATGGCGACGGCCGACAACACCGCTGCCAGCAGGATCATCACCATCGCGGGCCAGCGGGGTCCCTCGGCCACGACGTCGTGGCCGTCCCGCCAGGACGCCGATGCGGTGGGGTCCACGGAGCGCTCCTGGAGCCGGGTGATCAGCGGATGCTGATCGACTGGTTCGTCGCGCAGGACACCTTCTTGTCGGTGCCGTTGTCGACGAAGTAGATCGCGTAGTCACCCGGGTCGACGTTGCTGAAGGCGACATCGGCCATGTAGCCGGACTTGTCGAATGCGGGCGTCTTGAAGAAGTCGGCGACATCCTGGCGCGGGCGGCCGGTCTCGACCGGCAGGCGGTAGCTCTTGATGCCGGAAAGCACGATGTCGACCTTGGCGGGAACCGTGCCTGCGTCCTTGTTCACGGCGAAGCCGACGACGCGGTAGCTCTTGTCGCGCGTCGCCACGTAGCTGTTGGGCTTCGCGCCGGGGCTCGACTGGTTTTCGGGCACGGTCACGACGTTCTCGACCGAGCAGACGCCGCTGTTCAGCGACTGCGTGATGGCATCGACGGTCTCCTGCGCGGCCTCGAACTGCGCACCGGCCGGCAGCACCTTGGGCGCGGACGCGGGGTTGGCCGAGCTCGTCTGCGGCGCAGGCTGATCCATCTTTTCGCTGCAACCGGCAGCGACGACGCAGAACGACACGAGGGCGAGAAAACGGGTGGCAAGCACGGCTCGACGGGGAATCATGGGAATCTCCGGACAGGGGAAGTCGGTGGCAAGGCGGGCGGCGAACCGCGGGACCGGCCGTTCAGGCGCGCCATAATCCCAGCAACGCGCCGGCAGGGGCAAGGTGAGGCGGGATCAGACGATGGAATGCCCGGAGCGCCGACCGGTCAGGACGGCCCGCGCGACGCTGCGCCAGCCGCCTGCCCGGTAGAGGGACACGACGGCATCCATGCGCGCCCGGCGCGCGCGCGGGTCACGCAGGCACGCCAGCGCGACTCGCGCCAGCGCACGCATCCTGCCCGTCAGGCGATCTTTTTTTTTAGCGCAAGACTGTCGTATTCGAGCGGCCCCTGGTGCTCCATCCAGCCACGGAGGCCCGCGCCCGACGTGACGTCGAACGGATCGGGGAACGCGTCCTGGAGGTCGGGGCGCTCGCGATAGATACGGCGATGCAGCAGCGGAATGGGCGTCCCGTCGGAATACGCGCCGAAGGCCCAGGGCAACCGCGAAACCGGTTCATCGTCGTCGAAGCGCGCTTCGCTCGAGTACCAGTTCACCAGTGCCTCGACCGACGCGTTCCCGCCGGCGTTCTTGGCCGCCATGGCGCGGTGCGCGCCGCTGTCAAAACCGGTGAAGTGATAGAAGCCCAGGGGCTGTCCGTCGACGGTGAATCCGGAGGCGAGATCGCCCGCGAGCGCGCGCTGCGTGAGGTTCCACGTCGCCACGTTGAACCGGGGGCTCTTGAGGATTTCGACACCGTCGAAAAACGCGGGTGCAAGATCGATCCAGCGCTGGTCGGTGAAGAGCCCGCCCGGGATGTCCGCGACGCAGAAGTGATAGATGCGATCGGCCCACCATTGCGCGAACCGCTGCCCCTCGGCGGTTTTCCTGACGCCGAGAAAGCCGAGGTTGTAGATGCCGTGCTTCAGCGCGGCGATCTCGTTGTCCCGGATCGCATCGAGCGTGGTTTCCGGAACCGTGAGGTGCGGCGTCAGCGCGACGTCGCCGCGATCGAGTTGCTCGAGGAGATCGTCCAGTCGCGAGAACAGCACCATGTCCGGATCGAAATACAGCACGCGATCCACGTCCGGGCGCGCCAGCGTCTCGACCAGGACGAACGGCTTGATCGCGGTCGCGAGCTCGACGATCGAGTGGAAGAACGTCCAGCGGCGACGATCGGGAATGTCGAGGTCGGCCAACGCCACGACCCGGTCGATCGGCTCGGCGCTGAGGTCGAAGGCGGGATTCCGCTCGTCCGCAAGCGCGAGGACGATCTCGAACTCGGGGTGGTGGCGCCGAATCGAGGCGCAGAGCTTGCGCACCTTGGGCAGGTAGTTCAGCGCTGCGGACGTGTATGCGACGGTCTTTCCCACTACGACGGCTCCCGGGGGACTACGCGAACGGAATCGTGGCCCGCTCGGCGAGCCGCATGATATCCGCGAGCGCCGCCTCCGCGGTGATGTCCGTCGTCACGGCACCTAAGGTATAGCGCGCGACGCGCTCGGCCGGCGCGCCGATCCCGAACACGACGAGCGGCATCTCCATCGCCATGATCTCGTCGGTTACGAAGGAATACGTTTCCGGGCAGACGGACGGCATCAGGCACACGTCGACGCCGTATCGCTCGAGAAGCTCGGGAAGGTCATGCGGAACGAACGCGCCGTGCACGTGCAGCGCCCGCGAGGCAGCCGCATTGGACTGCAGCGTGCCGAACACGACGATCCGCATCGGCAGTTGCCGCGCTTCGACGAGCGCGGCCAGTGCGTGCACCACGTCCGAGCCTTTCGCGCGGCTGATGTTGCCGATGACGCCCACGGTCACGACGTTGGACGCGACTCGCCGGACAGGCCGCAGATGGGAGAGGTCGGGGCGATGCGGACGCAGCTCGACCCGGAATAGGTGGGAGCGCTCCGGATAGGCCCGCGACAGGATATCGACCGACACCTGCGAAAACGCGACGATGCGATCGGCGGCCGTCAGGAGGTCCGCCCATCCCTCGCGCCACGCCCGGTTATCGGGCGGCGCGGGGAAGCCCAGCAGATTGGCGGCGTTGCGCGGCAGGCACGCGCGACACGCGTCCGGCGCGGGGACGCCGCAATAACGGCCGTCCGCGTCGATCAGCGTGAATGCGGGGCATACCGAGTGGAAATCGTGCAGGTAGAACACGAGTTCGCCGCCCGCCGCGCGACGATCCACGCACCACCGCACGATCGCGAGCGGATCGTCGAACGACACCAGGTTGTTCACTTCGATCGTTGCGATGCGAAAGCGCGACAACTCGTGCAGCAACCGCTCGACGGTCGGCGCGCGCCGCTCGCGCGTCCGCCTGCCCGGGCGCATGAGCGACAGGACGTAGTCCAGGCGCGCCACGTCCGGACTGACACGAAGCACCGCGCGGCCTTCCGCCAGCAGACTTTCGATGCGTGCGTCGCGGAACGCGTTTGCGCCCCCGCCCAGTGCGTGATCGAACACCACGGTGAGGGGCGTGCCGATCCAGCCGGCGAGATAGAACGCGACCGACTCGGCCATGCCGCGCACCGACGCCTGCGCGCGACGACCGACCGCGCGTGCGGCCGCCGCCAGGCCGATCTCCCGAAGCCGCGCAGGGATTCCACGCAGCCCGCGGCCGGGGCGGTCCTGCAGCGGAAGCGAGGTGACGGGGATGGCGAACTCGTGCATCCGGCCGTCCCGGAGTCGCGCGACGAAGCGCGCCGATCCGCCGAAGTCGACGGTGCCCGCCAGCGAGCCCATGAGCATGAAGCCCGCATTTCCCGCATGCGCGACGTCCGGAAACACCGCGGCCACGTCGGCGCGCGTCGCACCTTCGACGCAGGCGATGCTCGCGACGCCCCCGTCGAGGAGCGGCAGCTCGAGCGCGGCGGTCGCGACGAGCGCATCGGTGTCGAGGAACCACCCCCAACCGAACACGCGTCCATTCCGTACGGTCAGCGCATCGATGGCGAGATGGCTAGTCACGTTCGACGCCACCGGTCAGGCGCGCGAGACGTCTGTACGCCCACCAGAGTCGGGAACCGCGTATCCGCGCGAGTTCGGTATGCGCGTCCGCGAGCGCGCGGCCGCGCGACTCGCCTTCGCGCCGGAGTCCGTGGATTTCGTCCTGCTGCGCTTCGGCGAGGCGCCCATGCTCCGAAACGGTGGCCCGCAGCGTATCGATCTCGACGAGGCGTTCGGCAGCAACTGCTTCGGCTCGCGCCAAGGCGTCGGCAAGGGCTTGCATCTCGTCCAGCCGTTCGTGCGCGAGCTGCTCGGCAACGGCCTTCGCCGACTCCAGTCGACCGATCAGGCCGAGGCGCTCGACTGCCAGTGTCTCGACGCGCGCGAGCGTGTCGGCGAGAACCTGCAGCTCCTGCAGCCGTTCGTGCGCGATCCGCTCGGCAACGGCCTTCGCCGCGTCCAGACGCTCGATGAACTCGAGGCGTTCCGCGGCGATCGCCTCCGCCTGCGATTTCGCGGATTCGAGTGCCGCGGTCTGCGCTGTCTGCGCCTCCAGCAGGCGTTCGGCCCGGCGCAATGCGTCCTCGCCGGCCGCGATGCGCGCATCGAAGTCGCGCAGATCGTGCTCGCGCTGGATCGCGAGAGCCTCGACCTGAGCCAACGCGGCTTCCACCTCATGGATGCGGTCGTGGGCGAGGTGCAGGTCCGCCTGCCCGCCGTCGACGAGCGATTCGGCGCGCGCCAGCGCCTCGGCCATCTGGCCGAGGCGTCCGTCGAGTTCGGCCGCCTGGTCGCCGTATCGCTTCACCAGCGCCTCGGCATCGGCGAGCGCGGCCTGGAGCTGCCGGTTCGCGGCGTCGAGTTCGGCGAGTTCGCGGACATGCTGCGATGCCAGCCCGGTCGCGCGATCCAGCGCCTGCTGCAAGGTCTCGGCACGGCGCTCGGCCCCGAGCTGCGCGTCGGCGGCGTGGCGTCGACGGCGATCGGCGCCGAGCGCGGCGGCGCCGAGGGCGTCGATCCACTCGCCCTGCGACGCCTCGATGCTCTCCAGACGCGCGAGCAGTCCCGGCAGCGCCTCCCGCCACGCCGGGGAGGCGAGCTCGGCGTGCGCGTCGAGCGCCAGCGCATGGATCTCGTCGAGCGCCGTCGACGCATCGACGAGGTGGTGCCGCGCCGACGGGTCGACGAAGTCATCCAGAACGCCCGGGTTGAACCGGATCGGAAGATCGAGCGCGGTGGCGACGTGCCGAAGGCACGCGGCCGGATCGGCGAGGAAACGATCGTAGGTCACCACGATGCTGCGCGGCGGCGCGTGTTCGGCGGCCTCCAGCGTGTGCCGGATCCAGAGCAGGTTGGCGGCGCGCGCATGCATCGCATCACGGCGCGCGAGCGAGGCCGCGACTTCGTCCGGGTGTCGCAGGACGAGCAGCCCGAGCGGCTCGACGCCGTCGGCGCCAAGCACCCTCAGCCACAGGGGAAGCAGGCGGCACATGCGTGGGTCCTTCACCGCCCACACGGATTCGCCGCGAAAGGGAGCCAAGACCCGGGACGCGATGGCGTCGGCGGCCTCGCCGGCGGCCGGGGATGCCTCCCAGCCCCCGGGCAGGCGACGGACGTCGTCCCAGGCTCGCCCCAGCGCCGCCAGGAGTCCCTCGTCCGCGAGCACCGCGTCCGCGTGCTCGAAGTAGCCGCCGGGGTTGTCGGGAGCGCCCTCGATCAGACGGTCGCCCAATGCGATGCCGCATCGGCCGAGCGCGCCGGCGACGGCCGACGTTCCGGAACGATGCATTCCCAGGACCAGCAGTGCGCGGGATCCGCCGGGCCCGGGGAATGTCGGCTCCGCCGCTGTCGTCATTGTCCCTTCGGCCGCGGCGGCAGCGGCTTCGGACCCACCGGTGCTCCCGACTGCGCCGGCAGATCGATCAGGTCGAGGCGGTCGCCGATCGAACGCGTGAGCGCGGCGGCCTGCGTATCCGATTCGACGATGTACGGGACGATCATCAGCACCAGTTCCGTACGCGTGCGGCCGCGCGTCTGCGTCTTGAACAGGTTGCCGACCAACGGCACGTCCTTGAGCAGCGGAACGCCGCTGGTACCGTTGTTCTGGCGGCTCGACATCAAACCGCCGATCAGTATGGCGCTGCCGTCGCGCAGGCTCAGGTTCGTGCTGACCGACCGATTGAAGATCGAAGGCGACTTGACCGCCTCGTTCGCGCTGAGCGGCAGTGCTTCGCTGACTTCCTGCCGCACCTTCAGGTCGATGCGGTTGTCGGAATACACGATCGGCTGGATGTTCAGGATGATGCCGGTTTTGCGGTACTCGATGGACTGCAGCAGGTTGGACGTGCCTTCGGTCTGTTGGACCGAGGCGGTCTGCGTGGTGACCGTCGGAACCTCGGTGCCGACGTCGATGCTTGCTTCCTCGCCGCTCTTGACCATGAGGCGCGGAGTCGACAGAACCGTCAGCCGGTTGTCCTCGGCATAGGCCTTGAGTTGCGCGCGCGCTTCACCGCCCACGTCCAGCAGATAGGTCAGGCCGGAGAACACCTTGGCCGCCGTACCGGAACCGGAACCGGAATTACCCGACCCGAGGGTTCCCGACGTCACCGTGCCGTGGAACCGACCGAGATTGGCGCTCTTGGCGAGCCAGCTGACGCCGAATTCCTGGTTGTTGTCGAGCGTGACCTCGGCGATGGTCACTTCGATCATCACCTGACGTGCCGCGCGATCCATCTGCTTCACGAGCGGCAGCAAACGCGACCAATCCGCGGCGGTACCCTGGAAAATGATGCCGTTGCGCGGTGCGTCGAGGACGAGTTGATTGGCACCGGCAACCGCGCCGCCGCTGGTCGGCTGCGGTGCCACGGCGGTCGTCGACGTGGGCGCGGGCGCGCCTGCCGTGATGGTCTGTCCCGACACGGACTGCGCCGCCGCCGCATTGCTCGCCGCGGCACGCACGCCGCCGAGCGTCGCCACGATGTCCTCCGCGCGCGTGTTCTGCACCTGGTAATAGAAGAGGCTGTTACCGCTGGCGGTCGGATTGGGGCGGTCGATGGTCTGCGCCCATTCGATCGCGTGGTCGAGCACCGCACGCTCCGCGGCGAACACCAGCACGGTGTTGGCCTGCGCGATCGGCAGCACGATGACCGCGGCGCTCTGCACCACGCCCTGCCCCGTGTGCAGCGACGCGCCGTAGCCTTCCGCGACCAGCACGTCGACGAGGCGTCGACCGAGCTCGTCGGCCGACACGAAGGCGGGCTCGAGCCGGGTGCTGACGCGCCCGCGCATGTACGGCCGATCCAGCACGCGGATCGCGGCCGCGGCCTGGGCGACGATGTCGGGACGGCCATACAGGACGACCGCGTTGCGGTTGAGGTCGTCCTGGATCTCCAGTGCGTCGGTCTTGAAAGCCGTCCGCAGCCACTGGTTGACGTCGGACGTGCGCACCGACTGGAGTTCGACCAGCTGGAACACCGGTCGATGCGACACCGGCACTTCAGGCAGGGCGCGCCCGCTCATGAAGAGCGGCGGCTCGAACGTCGTGCCCTTGGCGTCGCGCGTGAAGAACAGGCGGCCACTCTCGTACGAGGTGCTCACGCCATAGGTCTGGAGCACCCGTGTCGCCAGCCGGTAGAAGTCCTGCGGCGCCTGCGGCCCCGACGTGCGCAGCGTGACGAGGTCGGTCATCTTCGCGACCGCCGGGTCCATCTGGAACGTGGTCTTCAGCACGTTGCCGAAGAACTCGTTGATGAACGTCGGGACCGGCACGGCCTCGATGTTCACATTGATCGGCTGCCCGCGAAGCGGCGGAATGCCCGCGGTCGTCGAAACGCCCGAGATCGCCGCGCCGCCGTTGGGGGGCACCGGCGTATCGGACTGCTGCAGGCTCGTCGGGCGTCGCCCCGCCTCGCCGATCACCGTCACGTTCGACGAATTGGCCGCGTCCTTCCGCGGCGACTCCACCGGCGGCGGAACGTCCACGCGCACGGGCTGGGCGCACGCGGCGAGGGCAAGGGCGCCCACGATGGGGACGACACGGAGGGTCTTCATTTGGCGGCTTGATCCGGTGACTTGCTGGGCGCCGCCGACGAAGCGGCGGCACACGAACCGTCGACGGGCGAATCCGTCGAGGAATAGAGGAGCCGTTCGAACCCGCATCCGTCCCTCACGAAGGTGAGGCCGTTCGCGCCAATCGCCCGGAGCGTGCCGCCGTCAGGCAGTGCATCGCCGACCTTCAGATGCAGCGATTCGCGGCCGGATCCGGCGGCGACCAGGGCGATGGGTTCGGGAAGGCTCATGATACCGATAAGTTTCCATGACGCCGCCTTAACAGTGGCGGCGCCGGCAGTCGCTCCCCAGATCGGCGCCGCACGCACCCGGCTGAACTCGGGTTCCGTGACGCGTGCCACGGCCTGCGGACCCGGTACCCGCCAGCCCCGCCGGGCCGCCGCGCCGGCGCCCGGCGATGCAGGCGGAATGATCGCCCCGATCGCGAGTCCGACCAGGGCGCCGCCCACCAGGGCGACCGCGATGCGGTGCCGCAGCACCCGTTCAAGGCGCGACATCGCTTCCCCCGCCGATCCGATAGAAGAACACCACGGTCAGTGAGAACGTGCGGTTCTCGCGGTTCAGCACGCTCGACTGCTCGATCACCGCGAGCCGCGACGAGGACTCGATCGCCTGCATCAGCTGCACCACCTGCGCGGGGTCCGCCGCGCCCGACAGGACGACGGGCACCCGCCAGAGTCCGTGATTCCCCTCGACTTCCGCCGGCGGCTGCGTCGCGATCTGCACCTGTCCGCCGACGGCGGCGGCCCGGTCGCGTGCCCAGGCCTGCACCTCGGCCTCGGCGATGCCCGCCGTCGCGGCATGGCCGATCTGGGCCTGCAGGCCCTTGCGCAGGCGCGCCGCCGACTGAGCGCGTTCGAGCCACTCGGGCTGCCGCGCGAGCGCACGCAGGGAGCGCATTTCGGCAACCCGTTCGGCGTAATCCGATGCCAGCCGACCGCGCAGGTCGATCAACGCGAGCAGCAGGTAGGCAGCCAGCAGCATCGCGATCAGCACGGCAGCGATGCCGAGGCGCGGATTCGACCGGAACTGCCGCGCGATATCGTCGACGATACGTGGAACCGTTCTCAAGGCAGATCCCCCGCGACGGTGGCCTTGATGACCATTTCGTCCGGTCGTTGGCCAATGTTGACGCTCACGGCCTCGAGGTACGGCGAGTCCTCCAGCGTGCGCACGAGCGTCCGCGGATCGCCGCCCGGCAGCCTTACCGTGGCCTCGAGCGACGTCGGATCGGGCGTCCGCCACTCCAGAAGCGTCCAGCCGGCGGGCAGCATCTGCGTCAACGCGGCGAGCAGGCGAACCTGCCCGGCCGCGGGCCGCAGCGCCAGCAGGTCCGCCGCCATGCCGGCGTCGGCTTCCGCGGCGTCGCGTGCGACGCGGATCTCGTGGACGAGCTGTTCCTGTTTCTTGATCGCGCGCTCCAGGCCGGCCCGCTCCACGAGGATCCGCAGCATCGAGCCCGCCGGAACGCAGAGCACCGCCGCCGCGAGGGCCAGCGCGATCGGTGCGAGCGTGGCACGGTGGCGCGCGAAGTCGAGGGATGCCCCCGACTGGCGGCGCGTCCACGCCGCGTCCGCGAGCGGCGCCACTGCCGACGCCGGCAGTTCCGCGACGGCACCGAGCCCTGCGCCGCGCCGGAACATGTTCCAGATCGCCAGGTCGGGCGGCGCCGGCCACCAGACGCTGGCGGTGAGCAGCCCATTGCGCCACACGCGGCCTTCGACGCCTTCATCCATTTCGACGAGGTCGGCCCCGGCGTCGAGCGCTTGGCCCCGGAACAGCGATTCGGGCAGGAGGCGTCGCGGCAGACGCTCGCCGGACATCCGCGCAGGCTCGAGCACCGCGCCCGCCGACCAGGCCCAGACCATCACGCGGTCGCCGATCCATTCCGTGTGGAAGGACGGATCGGGGAACGGCGCCCAGCGCCGCGCTTGGCCCAACGCAAATGCCTTGCGACGCCCGGAGGGGACGCCGGCGCCATCCAGGACGGTGTAGGCGCTCAACCCACGCGCGACGATCCAGTCCCCCGCGCCGGTGCCGGCGCGGACCTGCGCGACACCGTCAAGGCGGCGAAGCTTCAGGCCGGGCGAAAATCGTCGCTGGACTCGCGCGGACCACGCCTTCAGCCGCTCGATCATCGTTGGGAAGCGCAAATTCGTAATCCTCGCGCCAGGGCCGACCGCCCCGGTCGAACGGAGTCAGCGTCCAGTGCAGCACACGGGTGGCCCCTCCCCTGGGCGACGAAAGCGCCAAGGTGCCGGAGTCCATAGGATACAGGGACAGTAGACCTTCATCGCCGAGCGCGGCCCCGAGGACCTGGTACACCGAGGTCATGGAGGTGAAGGGCCTGAGCCTGCGGGCGTCGACGATGCGTTGGGCCATCGCGGCGTCGATGCCGGGAATGGACCGGAGGACTTCGGCGGACGCGGTGTTGGCATTGATCGAGGCGGACCGGACCGTCGTCAGCGTGCGCACCAGGTCGGCGTCGCTGATCCGCGCCAGCGCGAGGTCCCAGCCCATCACGCGCCGCAGCTCGAGCGGCGTCACAAGGGGCCGGTTCGTGGGCGGGCGACGCCGTTGCGACGCGTAGCCGTCCTGCTCCGCACTGTTGAGCCGGTAGAGATCGTCGGGATCCTGATAGTCGGCCAGCAGATTGGCGAGCCTCACGGCGGCGGCGGCCTCCGGCTTTCCGGTGGAATCCAGGTAACGCTCGATCGAAGACGCCGGCACCCAGTTGACGGGCAGCCGGCCGCGGTCGTCCTGCAGGGCGAAGCGGACCTCGCCCGACCCGGCGTACAGACTGCCGTCCAGCGTGATCTCGTTGCCGACCGGCATCAGCGACAGCGCACCCGCGTCATCGCCTGCCCCCGCCGCGACGCGCTCGTCTTCGCTGAGCGCCACCCGGCTGTCGACGGTGAGTCCGCCGAAGGTGCGGCGCTGGGTGAGCAGCAGGTAGGTGACGGACGCGCGCGTGTCGGCCATGTCCAACGCATCGAGCATCGCCTGCTGGCGATCGCTTTCCTCGTCCCGCAACCGCTGCACGGTCACCGCAACGCCCGACGCGAGCAGCGACAGGATGACCAGGATCCCCAGCACGAGGACGAGGATGAATCCGCCCTGGGACGAACGCCCGCGACTCATTCGCGTTCCATCTCGAACACGTCCTTGCGCGGCTCGAGCGGCCCGAGCACCGAAGCGAGCTCGACCTGGCCATCGCGCAGCAGCGCGACGGACGCCGGCAGCGGTGTCTGCGCCCCGAGCGCCGGAGGCCATTGCCGGGACGTCTCGCCGTTCGCGGCGTAGTACAGGAAGCCGGGCGCTTCGGCCGCCTCGATCGGCGCCGACCAGCGCACCTGCCCGTCCTCGGAATATTCGAGCGCCCACCGATCGCCGTCGCGTTTGAAGGCCCACTCGACGTCGGCCGGTGCACCCGGCGTTCCGAACAGGGGATTCAGCGTGGTCGCCACCAGCCGTTCCGTGGTTCCCCGCAGCGGCGCGCCATCGACGGCCACCAGCCCGTGGATGCTGTCGGTGAACCACGCCTGCACCAGCGCGCGACGGTCGATGCCCGCGGCCTGCGCGGCCACGCGCTCGCGAGCGATGCGGTACGTGCCGAGCATCTGGAAAAGTGCAGCGGTCGTCAGGGAGACGATCACCAGCACCACCAGGGTCTCCATGAGCGTGAAACCCCGCGGGCGCATCAGAGATCGTCGTCCGGGTTGCCACCGACGTCGCGGTACCCCACCTGGCGCACGTCGAATGCGTCGACCTCACGCCCTTCTCTGAGCACCCGCACGTGCAGCTGGTACAGGCCGACCAGGAACGGGGTGGCCACGCCGACCTGCGTCACCGCGCGCCGCGGCGGCGCGACAGCCCGTGCAGCCCATTCGATGCGCAGGTCGCCGGCTGCGCGGCTGCCCGTGGCGTCCTGCATCGGATTCACCCGCCTGACCGCGTCCAGGGCGGCCGTCATGAGGGCCGAGCGTTCGCGACTTGCCTGCACCCGTTCCAGAGCCTGGATGTTGGTCGCGAGCCATCCATACAGGGCCACCGCGCCGAGGCTGAAGATCACCAGTGCGACGATGGCCTCCAGCAGGGTGAAGCCCGCCGAGCGAGACCGGCTCACTGCGCCACCTCGGTGTCGCAGAACGGCGCGGCCGCACGGATCGTCCACTCGCGGGCGCCGCGACGCAGAACGACGTCACCGCCTTCGCAGTAGCCGTTGCCCTGGACGCTCCACGGTTTCGGCACGGACACCGCCCACTCGTCGTCGAGCTCGAACGGGAGCCGAGTGCCATCGGCTCCCAGCGCGATGCT
Organism: Cognatilysobacter segetis; assembly: GCF_004359965.1. Classification (GTDB taxonomy): domain Bacteria; phylum Pseudomonadota; class Gammaproteobacteria; order Xanthomonadales; family Xanthomonadaceae; genus Cognatilysobacter; species Cognatilysobacter segetis. The sequence goes on from NZ_SMRQ01000008.1 coordinate 22,590, forward strand.
GCGCCCCGACGTGCGAGCGCGCATCGGAAGCCCCTGGACCTGGTCGCGCAGTCGGTCGACCGTGTCGCGCGATCGCCAGCTCTCGATGCCGTTGAGCAGGCTCGGCGCCGCCAGCGCGGCCGCCAGGCCCATGATCGTCAGCACGACCACGAGCTCCAGCAGCGTGAAGCCGGACGCGCTAGCGGGACGGCAGGCGGCCGACATCGGCATCGTTGCCCTCGCCGCCCGGCTTGCCGTCGGCGCCGTACGACCACAGCGCGAAGGGCTGCGTGCCGCTCGCCGTCGGCTCGTACTGGTAGGCATTGCCCCACGGATCCTCGGGCAGGCCTTCCTCGAGGTAGGGGCCGGCCCACCGCTTCGCGGCCTTGGGATCCGCGGGACGCTCGGCCAGGATGCCGAGTCCTTCCTCCTTGGTCGGCAGCCTGCCCAGGTCGAGACGCAGCGTCTGCACCGCACCGCCGAGCATCTTGACCTGCGTGTTCGCGGTCTGGACCTTCGCCTTCTCCGCCTGGCCGAACAGGCGGGGCCCGACGAGGCCCATGATCAGGCCGATGATGACCAGCACCACGATCATCTCCAGCAGGGTGAAACCGGACTGGCGGTTGGTTCGCATCACTTTCATTGAAGCCTCATCAGATGGCGAGATCGTTGGCGCTGGTGATCGCGAGGATGACACCGAGGATGATCGTGCCGATCACGGAGCCGATCACCAGAATCGCGGCGGGTTCCATCAGGATCAGGACCCGCTTCATCCGGCTGCGCCCTGACTCCTCGTAAAGCTTCGCGAGCGACCCGAGCATCGCCGCCAGGCGGCCGGAGCGCTCGCCGACCCGCACCAGGTTGTATGCGGTCGCGGTCATTACCTCGTGGTCTTCGAGCGCATCGGCGAGGCCGCTGCCGCCGCGTACCGCGCGTGCCACTTCGTCGAAGTGGGCGCGGCGCGACGGGATCGCCACGCCACCCCGCGCGAGCTCGAGCGCGCGCAGCAGGGGAACACGGTTGCCCAGCAGCGCCGCGAGTACCTTGGCCCAGCGCGCGGTGTCGGACTCGACGATCCACGGCCCGATGATCGGCAGTCGCGCAGCGCCTTCCAGCGCGCGCTCCCGTACGCCCGGGTTGCGGAAGGCCACGACGGCGCCGCCGATCACCGCCGCCAGGCCGCCCAGCGCGAGAACGAAATGGCTGCGGAACCAGACGCCGGTGCCGAGAACGGCCCACGCCAGGAACGGGAGATCGTCCGCACGCTTGAGCAGCGTGGCGAACTTGGGGACCACGAAAACGAACATGATCGAAACCGCGAGCGCGCCGGCAGCGACGAGCACCGCGGGATAGATCATGGCGTTGCGCATCTCGGCGCGGAGGCGGTGCTCGTAGTCCATCTGCGCCGCGGCGTCCGCAAGCGCGCGGCCGAGTTCGCCGGTCATCTCGCCGGCCTTGGCCAGCTGTCCCACGTAAGTCGGCATGGGCAGGCCGCTGCCGACCAGCGCGGTCGAAAACGCCTGGCCCCGCTGCAGTTCGCGCGAGATGACGGCGAATGCTTCACGCACGCGCGGGTGCGCGGAGGAGAGCGACTGCGACTGGACCGATTCCGCGATCGCCACGCCGGACAGGAGCATCGTCGACAGTTCCTGCAGGGCAAGCATCACGTCGGCATGGCCGAGCGATCGCTGGCGCGCAAGGCGCCCCTTGGCGACGCCCTCCTCATCGACCGTGACGACCGTCAGGCCGCGGCGCTCGAGCTGGCGTGCCGCCGCGCGATCGCTGGGTGCGCGCAGCACCCCTTCGATGGGCCGTCCCTCGGTGTTGATCGCCTGGTAAGCGAAACGCCTCACGTCAGGTACCCGTCACCCGAAGCACTTCCTCGAAGGTGGTCTGCCCGCGCCAGGCCTTGAGGAGCCCGTCCTCGCGCAGCGAACGATGACCCTGCGACCGGGCGAGCGCCTTCATTTCATTGACGCTCGCGCGCCGCACGATGAGGTCCTGCATCGGCTCCGTGACCGGAATCATCTCGTAGATGCCCAGGCGGCCGCGGTAGCCCGTGCCCATGCAGGCCGGGCAACCGACGGCCTCGCGCCAGTCGGCGGCTTGGCCGGGCAGCACGCGCGCGGCGATCGGCCCGGCCTCGTGCTCGAGGGTGCGCGCGACGGCAGCCGGGCGCGAGCAGGCCGGGCACAGCCGGCGCACGAGCCGCTGCGCCTGGACGGCCCGGACAGGCGTCGCCACGAGGAACGGCTCCACGCCCATGTCGATCAAGCGCGTGAACGCGCTGATCGCATCGTTCGTATGCAGCGTCGACAGCACCAGGTGGCCGGTGAGCGCGGCCTGGACGGCGATCTCGGCCGTTTCGAGGTCGCGGATTTCGCCGATCATGATGACGTCGGGGTCCTGGCGCAGGATCGACCGCAGCGCATTGGCGAAGCTGAGGCCGATGTCCGAATGCGCCTGGACCTGCGTGATGCCGGGAATCTGGAACTCGACCGGATCCTCGACGGTGATGATCTTCTTGAGCCCGTCGTTCGCCGCGGCGAGCGCGCCGTAGAGCGTCGTCGACTTGCCCGAGCCGGTCGGACCGGTGACCAGCACGATGCCGTGCGCCTCCGACGTCCAGTCCCGCATCATCGCCAGGTGGTCCTGCTCGAAGCCCAGGCGCTCGAGTTCGAGCTCGCGCCGTTCCTTGGGGAGCAGACGCATGACGATCGATTCGCCATGCACCCCCGGCAATGCCGACATTCGGACGTCCATCTCCTGGCCGCCGACACGGGCGGACAACCGTCCGTCCTGCGGAAGCCGCCGCTCGGCGATGTCCATGCCGGAGATCAGCTTGAGCCGCGAGGCCACGGCGTCGTAGCGCTGGCGCGGCAGGTTGAGCCGCGTGTGCAGTACGCCGTCGATGCGGAACCGAACCGCGAACTCATGCTCCTGCGGCTCGAGATGGATGTCGGACGAGCGTTGCTCGACGGCCTGCGCGAGCAGGTTGTTGACCAGCTCGACGACCGGCGCCTCCTCGGCCATCTCCCGGAGGTGGTCGACGTCGGTGCCGGACGGCGTCTCGGCGGCCGACCGCGCGAGCGCATCGAGGAGGCGGTCGAGGTCCTGCGCGCGGCACAGCGCCATGCGGACCGCGCGGCCGGGAAAGGCATGGCGCAAGGCGTCGCCCAGGGCGGGATGAAGCGGATCGCGGGCCGTGCACCAGAGTTCGCCGGCGTCGTCGCTCCACAGCAGGACCTGCTGGTCCAGGGACCAATCCAGGCCGGGCGGAGCGAGCGCGGCGGTGGCGCGCACCAGCGCGATGTCGGGGAGCGGCACGTCCTGGCCGACGACCGGCATGCCGAGTTGCGCTGCCAGCACCTGCAGGAGGTTGTCCTCGCTCACCGCACCCAGGCGCGTCAGCACGTTGCCGAGCCGACCGCCCAGCTGGTCCTGCACCGCCAGCGCGCGTTCGATGTCGGCCTCGGCGGCGAGCTGGCGTTCGAGGAGCAACTCGCCCAGTCGACGCAGCGAAGGCTCGGCGAGATCAGAGGACATCCGCGAATCCGGTTCTCAACAGGTGGAACACGCGCCGCCCCGCGAAGAACAGCGCGAACGATGCAAGCGTATAGAGCGACAGCATGCCCCAATCGGGCCACGCATGTTCGAACAGCACCCGACGCGCCTGCTCGATGGGCACCGTCACGGGATTCAGGAGGAGCCAGCCTTGCAGCGCGGCGGGCATGGCGCTGCGCGGATAAAAGACCGGCCCCAGGAACATCAGCATCATGAGCAACGGGCCGACCGCTTGCGCGAGGTCGCGGACGTAAACGCCGAGCGCCGCCAGGATCCAGACCAGGCCGAGCACCGCGGGGACGAGGGGAAGGACCACGAGCGGAAAGGCGAGCTGTGTCAGCGACAGCCCGCCGCCCCAGATCGCGTTCACCAGAACGAGGAGCACCAGGCCCACCGCGGTGTGGAACGCGGCCGTCAGCACATCGACCCAGCCCAGCACTTCCAGCGGAAACACGACCTTCGTCACGTAATTGGGCTGGGAGACGACGACCAGCGGTGCCCGGGCCACCGCTTCGGCGAGAAAGCCGTGCAGCAGCATGCCCGTGAGCAACCGAAGGGCGAACCCCGCCATGCCGCCTTCGTGCGGTGCCGTCGGCCACCGGGCCGGGAGGACCACGCCGAAGACGAGCGTGTAGACCCCCAGCATCAGCAAGGGGGTGGCCACCGCCCAGAAGTAGCCCAGCAGCGATCCCCGGTAGCGCCCCGCGAGCTCGCGCCGGGTCAGCACCATCACGAGTTGGCGGTCCCGCCAGAAGCCCGGACGGGCCATGCGTGGCGGGGCTTCCGGTACGGCCGTGGAGCTGGTCAAGGGGGCATTCCTGGGCGTCGGGCGCGCAAGTCTAAGGCTCGGGCAGAACGGCCGAGCAGTCACTCCGCGTTCACCGAAATGCCCTTCTCCTGTCTAGGAACGGTTCAGTCTCGTCGCGTTGACGTTAACTAAACGCTGGGTTAACTTCGCGCGGCACAGCTGGAGCGTCTCCGGGAACGGGGATAAAGCGGGAGAGGCCCCCTGCTTGTCTTCGACCTGACATCCAGGCCTGAGACAACTGGTTGCCAGGAGCAGATTGCCTTCTGGTACCAGGCGATTACGGGCAACCAGTTCGGGCTGTGTACAAGCGTTTCAAAATTCCTGACAGGAGCTACAAACAACATGTCTATCAAGAAGAACGTCCTCGCCGTCGCCCTCGTGGTCGGCCTGGGCATGACGGGCGCGGCTTCCGCGTACACGATGACCACCAACGGCAATGCGACGCCGGAGAAGGTCGCGACGTCGGATATCACCAGCGCGTCCACCGTCGTCACGATGACCGAGAGCATCGAGGTCAAGATTGACAACCTCGACTTCATCGTCGGCCGTACGACCGGCTTCAACGTCCGCGTCGAGCTGAACAACGGCGCCAAGTTCGCTGCCAACCCGGCTCCGACGCCGGGCGGTCAGTTGCCGGCCGGCTGGACGGTGACCCGCGTCGCCGGTGGCGCTGGCCAGACGTATGCCGTGTTCTCGGTGAACCCGCCGAGCACCAACCCGGTTCCGGGCATCCAGCCGGGCACCATCTTCACGATCGCCGGCGCCCAGCTGACCAACCTCACGACGCTGCAGACCAGCGGCGCCACGATTGTCGGCACCGCCCGCTTCATCGACCCGGTCGGCGCGAGCGAGATCGGTTCGGCCGTCACCCCGCTGCTGCAGTCGGGCAACCCGGTCCAGCTGAGCTGCGACGCGAACGCGGGTGACACCGCCACGCGCATCGACGTCGGCCAGAACGAGTCGCACGGCTCGAAGACCTACTTCTCGTCGACCGGCGCCATCGGCTACCTGGACGAGAACACGATCGACCTGGGCGACGTGACCGTCGACGCCGATCCGGCCTTCGCTTCGTTCGCCTACACGGGCACGGACGAGTTCACCACGACCGTCACGGGCGACGTCTCGGCGTTCTTCGCTGCCGGCAACTCGCTGTACCTGTCGAACGACAACTGCGCCTCGCCGATCTCGGCGGACGTGACGACCAACGAGTCGACCGGCACCACGACGTTCACCTACACGGCCGCCGACGCGGGCTTCGACGGTACGGGCGGCGCGCTGCAGCTCTGCGGCCAGGTCGCTGGCGACAACACCACGGTCATCGACGCTTCGTCGATCTCGGTGCGCACGGTGTTCAGCCGCTCGGGCACGCCGGACGTCAATGGCGCCTCGTGCTCGCTGCTGCCGCTGCAGTACAACGGCTCGGTGATCCGCGTGTACAACGTCAACCCGGCCGGTAACTCGACCGCGCAGTCGTTCGTCCGCGTCATCAACCAGAGCACCACCTCGGGTCGCGTCTCGATCGTCGGTATCGACGACAACGGCGTGCAGCGTGGTCCGGTCGTGTTCAACCTGGGCGCGCTGAAGTCGATGCAGGTGAACTCGGAAGACCTCGAGGCGGGCAACGCCGCCAAGGGTCTGTCGGGCTCGCTGGGCGACGGCGCCGGCAAGTGGCGTCTGTTCGTGACGGGTGAGTTCTCGGGCATGGTTGTCCAGAGCCTCAACCGCAACGCGACGGACGGCACGGTCACCAACCTGACCGACGCGGACACCCGCGGCGAGCAGCTGTGGCACGACGTGGTCGAGAACGAAGGTTTCGGCCCGCTCTGATCTAGGTAACTGCGTAACGAGAGGGCGGCTTCGGCCGCCCTCTTTTTTTGTGTGGACCGAGCATTCGCTGCCATGAACCCCGACCTGCTCTTCATCAATGGCGTACCGGACGACCTGAAGGTCTTCTGCGTCCTGTCTCCGAAGGGAAACGGACCGACGTACGTCTTCCCGGGCGCCGCCAGCTTCCTGACCGACGCGATCCGTGCGATTCCCCGATCCGAGGTCGCACTGCTGGGACCCGGATTCGATATCCGGCTCAACCCCGACCGGGCGCCGAGAGCGCTGGTCAACCACATCGGCGATCCCGACACCTGCGCGGAAGGACTTCGCCGCTGCGAAGCGCTGCGTCGCAGCACCGGGGTCCCCTGCTTCAACCTTCCCGAGCGCGTCATGCGCACTTCGCGCGACGGCGTGGCCGAGCAGCTCCACGGAGTCGCAGGCGTGCACATGCCGCGCACGCTCCGCGTCGAGCCCAAGCGGCCGTCCGACCTGACCGACGCCGCTGCCCATGCGGGCCTCCGCTATCCCCTGATCGTCCGGATCGCCGGCGACCATGGCGGCCGCTCCATGGTGCGCATGGACAGCGCGGACGACCTCGATCCGCTGTTCTCGATCCCTTGGGGTGGACGCACGGTCTATCTCACCGAGTTCGTCGACTTCGCGGATCCGGACGGCTACTACCGCAAGATGCGCCTCGTGGTCGTCGGCGACGACTTCTTCGTCCGCCACCGCGTGCGCGGCGAGCAGTGGAAACTCCACGTGGCCGACCGCGGCGCCGCCTCCGTCGACGAGGAGCGCGGATTCCTCGAGTCCTTCGAAACCGCCCTCAAGCCACGGCTGGAACCGGTCGTCGACGCCATCCGTGAGCGACTCGGCCTGGACTATTTCGGCATCGACTGCAGCCTGCGACCCGACGGATCGCTGCTGATCTTCGAGGCGAACGTGTGCATGAAGATCCTGCACAACTCGTTCCCGTCCCCCAACGTCTGGGATGCGCCGATCGCGCGCATCGAACAGGCCCTCGTCGCGCTTCTCAGGGAGCCGTCGCGCTGGCGTTCGCAACGGGGCTGACCGTGCACCTCGACTACGCTGCGATCTTCGCCATCCGCGGCGAGCGATACCACCGCGCGATGACACGCTCACCCGGGGCGCGCGCCGCGGAATTCGCGCGGCTGTTCGATCGCCATCCGGTGGAAGCGGGACAGCATGTCCTCGACCTGCCGGCAGGCGGCGGCTACCTCGGCAGCTACCTGCCACGAGGCGCTCGACTCACGGCGAGGGAACTCACGCCGGGGTTCCACGGCAACGTCGAGGTGGTGCCGCTCACGGGAACCGACCTGACGGGCCTGGGCCCGTTCGACCACGCCGTCTGCCTGGCGGCGCTGCACCACGTCGAGGATCCGGCCGCGGTCCTCGCGCGGATGGCCGGCCGGCTGGCGCCCGGCGGCGTGCTCCACTTCGCCGACGTCGCGCAGGGGAGCGGCATCTCCCGCTTTCTCGACGGCTTCGTGGGTCGGTACAACGAGACCGGTCATGACGGCCGCTACCTGGACGCGGACGCGCTGCCCCTGTCCCCGGACCTGGGCGGGGCGGTGACGCGGGTCGAGGACGCGGCCTGTCCCTGGCACTTCGCCGACGAGGCGGAGATGCTCGCGTTCTGCAGCGACCTTTTCGGACTCAGCGACTGCCCGCGCCAGGCGCTGCTCGATGCGCTGGCGCGCGACGTCGGGATCGACGCGACCGGCGACGGCATCTGCCTGCGCTGGCGCCTGACCTACGTGGACGTGCAGCCGGGCTGAGCGGGCGGGCCGGTACAATCCGCCGTTTCCACGGCTCCGGGATGACGTTGAACAGCCCCAGCGCGCTGTCGGCCACGCACGTCGGCAAGACCTACCGCATGTGGCCGAGCCCCGCGGCACGCCTGACGGCGCCCGCGCTGCATCGACTCGGCGGCCTGCTGGCCCGGGTCGCCCCGTCGTGGGGCCTTCGGATCCAGGCCCATGCGCGGAACCGCGTGCATACCCACGACGCGCTGTCGGACGTGACGTTCGAGCTCGCGCGCGGCGAGGCGCTGGGCATCATCGGCCTGAACGGCAGCGGCAAGAGCACGCTGCTGCAGATCGTCGCCGGTGTGCTTCCGCCGTCGACCGGCGCCGTGCAGGTGAACGGCCGCGTGGCAGCGCTGCTGGAGCTGGGCTCGGGCTTCAACCCCGAGCTCAGCGGCCGCGAGAACATCTACATCAATGCCGCGATCCTCGGGCTGGACCGCGCCTACGTCGAGGCGCGCCTGCAGGACATCATCGCGTTCGCCGACATCGGCGATTACGTCGACGAGCCGGTCAAGACCTACAGCTCCGGCATGGTGGTGCGCCTGGCATTCGCCGTGCTCGCCCACACTCAGCCGGACATCCTGATCGTGGACGAGGCGCTCGCCGTGGGCGACGCGGCCTTCCAGGCGAAGGCCATGTCCAAGATCGAGGAGATCCTCGCGCAGGGCACCACGCTGCTGTTCGTCGGCCACGATCTGAACGCGGTCAAGGCGTTCTGCCATCGCGCGATGCTGCTGGAACGCGGGCGGATCGTCATGGAAGGCCTTCCGGACGAGGTGATTACCGAGTACCTGCTCCGCGTGCATCGCCGCGCGCTCGAGCAGACGCGTCGCGAGGGACCGATCGAGCCCATCGAGCGACTGGACGACGGCTACGGCAGCGTCGAGGCGCGCGTCGACCGCGCGAGCGTCAACGGCGCGCACCACGTGACGCTGCGCCACGGCGACGCGCTGGAGCTGGAGTTCGAGGTGCGGCTTGGCCCCGGAATCGCCCACCCCGCGCTGATCGTCGACGTCATGGACGGCAAGGGCCTGCAGCTCACGGGTCGCCGGATCGCGCTGCCGCCGTCGCCGGCATCGGGGCGCTGCACCATACGCGTGGCGATGGACGCGATCTTCCAGCAGGGCGTGTACCGGGTCCGCACGCGGGTGGTCGATGCACCCTCGCTCGATCAGACCTCCGTGCTCTCCCGCCAGGAAGGCAAGCTCTCGTTCGAGGTCGTGGACGATTGCCGCGAGCGGTTTACCGGACTTTTCCCGGTTCCGATGACCATCGAGGTCGATTGATGCGGGACGTGTGGTTCCACCGCCGTTTCCACGGTTACAGCGGCGGCCACGGCAAGGTCTTCGACTACTTCGGGCACGTCGCCGCGCACCCGGCTTTCAGGCCGCGCCTGTTCCTCACGCCCGACAGCGTCGACACCGACAATCCATGGCGACGGGCGGGCGTGGCGGCCGCGGAGGACTGGCACCCCGACGCCGCGGACGTCCTTTTTCTTGGCGGCATGGATTGGACCGCCGTTCCGGACGATCTTCCGCAGCGGCCCGTCATCAACCTGGTCCAGCACGTTCGACACGCCGACCCGGACGGCCCGCTGATCGGGTTCCTGTCGCGTCGCGCGATCCGGATCTGCGTCAGCCAGCCGGTGGCCGCCGCGATCGCATCGACGTCGCGCGTGAACGGCCCCGTGCTGGCCATCGAGGCGGGGCTGGCCTTGCCCGACGTGGAACGTGGAAGCGTCGCGCCGGGGCGCGTGTTCATCGCCGCGGCCAAACAGCCCGAGATCGGAACCGCGCTCGCCGCGGCCCTCGTGGCCCAGGGGCGCGACGTCGATCTCTGCATCGAGTGGACGTCGAGGGCCGAGTTCCTGCGGCGCCTCGCAGCGGCCGAACGGGCGGTGATGCTGCCGTTCGCGACCGAGGGCTTCTTCCTGCCCGGGCTCGAGGCGATGTCGCTGGGCATCGCGTGCGTGGTGCCCGACTGCGTCGGCAATCGCGACTACCTCGAGCCGGGCGTCAACGCGCTGTCGCCCGACATGCGCGTCGAAGCGTTGCTGGATGCCGTGGTCCGACTCGACGCCGCGTCGGTGCGCGGCCGGCTTGCCGCGGCCGGAACGGCCACCGCCGAGCGTTTCTCGCTCACGCGCGAGCGCGCGGCCTTCCACGCAGTCCTCGATCGGCTGGATTCGCTGTGGACGTCCTGAGCGGGCGGAACATCGCGCTGACGGGCTTGCCGCGCGGAGGCACGACGCTGGCGTGCCAGCTGCTCGGCGGCTGCATCGACACCGTCGGGCTTTTCGAGCCGATGGACGTGATGTCGCTGCCGGTGGACCGGGCGGCGGCGATCGCGCAGGTGGCCTCGTTCTTTTCCTCGAGCCGTGAATCGCTCCAGGCCTCCGGCCGCGCGCGCAGCAAGCAGGCACATGGCCGGGTGCCGGACAACCCGTTCGCTGCACCCGATGCCGACGGGCGTCGACGCCAGATCGTGGAGCCGGGCTGGATCGAAGTGAGTCCGCCCCGTGCCGGCTTCGCGCTGGTCGTCAAGCACAACGCCGCGTTCGCCGCCCTGCTGCCCGAACTCGCGCAGCGCTTCGAGACGGTGGCGATCGTGCGCAACCCCGTGGCTGCCCTCGGTTCGTGGTGGTCGGTCGACCTCCCGGTCAGCCAGGGCCGCGCTCCCGCCGCCGAGCGCTTCGACGCATCCCTCAGGTCGCGGCTTGATGCATGCACCTCGCCCGGCCGGCGGCAGATCGCGCTGCTCGACTGGTTCTTCTCCGCGTTCGCCACGCTGCCGCCGTCGCGCGTCATCCGGTACGAAGACATCGTGGCGAGCGATGGCCGCGCGTTGTTCGATCGGGTCGGACGAACGCCGTCCACGGCGCGGACGCTGCAGAGCCGCAACGCGAGCCGCGTGTATCCGCTCGATCGCGACTCCGGCACGCTCGATGCGCTGGTGGCATACGACGGCGCGTGGCGCCGGTGGTATCCGCAGGACGCGCTGGCCACGCTGGCGGCCCGGTCCGGCGCACCGGAATGAAGCCCCGCGTCGACTTCGTGATCGGCGGTGCCCAGAAGGCCGGCACGACCGCACTTGCACGCTATCTGTCGCGCCATCCGGACGTCGCGCTGCCCGCCCGCAAGGAGGCGCATGTCTTCGATGCGCCGGATTTCGACGACGACTGGGGCGTCGCCGAAGTGGATGCCCGTTACGCGCCCCACTTCCCCGAGGCGGGCGGGCACGCACTGCTGGGCGATGCCACGCCGATCTACATGCTGCATCCGCGACTCATCCGGCGGATCGCGCGCTACAACCCGTCGATGCGCTGGATCGTCCTTCTGCGCGATCCCGTCGATCGCGCGATTTCCCAGTACCACATGGAACGACGGCGGCATCTGGAGACGTGGCCGCTGCCCGCTGCGCTTGCGCTGGAGCCGCTGCGGCTGGCGGGTCATGCCGACGACTTCTCCGATGCGTCACCGCTTCGCACGAAGAGCTACCTGCGGCGCGGGCGGTACGCCGATCAGCTCGATGCCATCCACTCGTGCTTTCCCACGACGCAGGTGCTCGTTCTGCTGAGCGACGACCTGCGATGCGACCCCGCGTCGGTGATCGCACGCGTCTGCACGTTCCTGGAAATTCCCCAGCCCCCGGAGCCGCCGGTACCCGAGCGCGTGCACGAAGGTGCATACGCACCGCCCGGCGCGTTCGTGCGCGGGCTGGCGCGACTGCTGCTCTGGCAACCGTCGCGCCGGCTGCGGCAACGCTACGGGATCAGCTTCCCGCGAGGGCGCGGTCCAAGTCGCGCCTGAGGTCGGCCACGTCTTCCACACCCACGCTCAGCCGCACGAGATTGTCGAACAGCCCGAGCTGCGCGCGACGCTCCGCCGGCACCGACGCATGGGTCATGATCGCCGGGTGGTTGACGAGGCTCTCGACACCGCCGAGCGACTCGGCCAGCGCGAACAGCTCGGTACGCTCGCAGAAGCGCTTAGCCGCGTCGAGCCCGCCTTTCACGAAGATGGTCACCATGCCGCCGAATCCGTCCATCTGGCGCTTGGCGAGTTCGTGCTGCGGATGCGACGGAAGCCCCGGATAGATCACCCGCTCGATCGCCGGATGCGTCTGCAGCCATTCCGCCAGCGCCAATGCATTCTCGCAATGCGCCTTCATCCGCAGGTGCAATGTCTTCAGGCCGCGCAGCGCGAGGAAGCTGTCGAACGGACCCTGCACGCCGCCGATCGCGTTCTGCAGGAACGCCATCTGCTCGGCGAGTTCCGTGTCGTCGCCCACCACCGCCATGCCGCCGACGATGTCCGAGTGGCCGTTGAGGTACTTGGTCGCCGAGTGCATGACGATGTGCGCGCCCAGCGCGAGCGGGCGCTGCAGGATCGGCGAGCTGAACGTGTTGTCCACGACGACGATCAGGCCCCGCGCGCGCGCGATCGATGCGATGCGTTCGATGTCTACGAGCTTGAGCAGCGGATTGGTCGGCGTCTCGATCCAGACCATCTTCGTTTCGGGGCGGATCGCCGCCTCGAACGCCGCGGGATCGGTGAGGTCGACCCAGCTGAAGTCCAGGCCCGCACTGCGGCGACGCACGCGCTCGAACAGGCGGTAGGTGCCGCCGTAGACGTCGTCCATCGCGATCACGTGGCTGCCGCTGTCGAGCATCTCGAGGATGGTCGAGGTGGCCGCCAGGCCCGAGGCGAACGCGAAGCCGCGCGTGCCGCCTTCCAGCGCGGCCACGCAGCGCTCGTAGGCGAAACGGGTCGGGTTGTGGCTGCGCGAGTACTCGAAACCCTGGTGCTCGCCCGGGCTTTTCTGCACGTACGTGGACGTCGCGTAGATCGGCGTCATCACCGCGCCGGTCGAGGGGTCGGGTGACTGCCCGGCATGGATGGCGAGCGTCCCGAGGCCCGGGGCGTGGCGATCGTCGTTCGAGTGCATCGTGGTGGTTTCCTCGTTGAAGCGCGGATGCGATACGGGGCAGGCGACGCCGGGCGACGTGGCGGCCCCGCGGGTTCGTTCAAGCAGGCGTCACTGCACGCGCCGCCGCAGGTAGTTCAACAGGTCGATGCGCGTGATCAGGCCGAGGAATCGCGGCCCGTCGGTGATGATCGCCACGTGGCCCCGGTCGAACACGGGCAGCAGCGCCTCGATCGGCGAGCGCACGTCGATCTTGTCGAGCTTGCTGACCATCGCGGTCGACACCGGATCGCGGAAGCGCTGCTCGTCGCCGTACACGTGCAGCAACACGTCGGACTCGTCGACGATGCCGACGAGCTGGTCGCCGTCCATGACGGGCAGCTGCGAGACGTCGTAGAGCTTCATGCGCTGGTAGGCGGTGACCAGCAGGTCGTTCGGGCCGACGACGACCGTGTCGCGCTGCGAATACGGGCGCAGGATGAGGTCGCGCAGGTCGCCGTGCTGCTCGCGCTCGAGGAAGCCGTTGTCGAGCATCCAGTAGTCGTTGTACATCTTCGACAGGTACTTGTTGCCCGTGTCGCAGACGAAGACCAGCACCTTCTTCGGCGTGGTCTGCTCCCGGCAGTAGCGCAGCGCGGCGGCGAGCAGCGTGCCGGTCGAGGAGCCGCCGAGGATGCCTTCCTTCTCCAGCAGCTCGCGCGCGGTGAGGAAGCTCTCCTTGTCGGAAATCGCGTAGGCCTTCTTGACGCGCGAGAAGTCGGAAATGCCCGGCAGGAAGTCCTCGCCGATGCCCTCGACCATCCAGCTGCCCGACTTCTCTGACAGCGTGCCGCGGTTGATGTACTCCTCGAGGATCGAGCCGACGGGATCGGCGAGGATCAATTCCGTGGCCGGCGACTTCTCGGCGAAGCAGCGCGACAGGCCGGTCATCGTGCCGGAGCTGCCGCAGCCGAAAACGATCGCGTCGAGCCCGCCGACCTCGGCCATCTGCTCGAGGATCTCGGGCCCGGTGCCGAACTCGTGCGCGGCCGGGTTGTCCGGGTTGCCGAACTGGTTGATGAAGTACGCGCCCGGCGTCTCGCTCGCGATGCGCGCGGCCATGTCCTGGTAGTAGTCGGGATGGCCCTTCGCGACGTCGCTGCGCGTGAGCACCACCTGCGCGCCCATCGCCTTGAGGTTGAAGATCTTCTCGCGGCTCATCTTGTCCGGCACGACGAGGATCAGTCGGTAGCCCTTCTGCTGCGCGACGAGCGCGAGGCCGATGCCGGTATTGCCCGCGGTGCCCTCGACGAGCGTGTCGCCGGGCTTGATGTCGCCGCGCTTCTCCGCGGCCTCGATCATCTTCAGGCCGATGCGGTCCTTGATCGACCCGCCGGGGTTCTGGCTCTCGAGCTTGAGGTAGAGCTCGCAGACGCCGGTGTCGAGGCGTTGCGCCTTCACGATCGGCGTGTGGCCGATCAGCTCGAGAACGGTCTGGTGGACGGGCATGGCGGATCCGTGCGGCCTGGGAATCGCGCCATTCTACCGGGGCGTGCCGCGCCACCCGGCGGCCGCCGCCGCGAAGGCGGCGACGGCCAGGAATCGATCATCGAACGACGATCAATGGATCATCGTGTCGGCCATGCGGACCAGGCGGTCCTTGGCGGCGAGCTTCTCCCGCTTGAGGCGGGTGAGCTCGAGGTCGTCCACCGGATTGATGCCGAGCTCGGCATTCATCACGCGCCGGTCGAGGTCCTGATGCTGCTGGTAGAGCTGCCGGAATTCGGGATTGGACTTCAGCAGCGTGTCGACTTCGCCGGCGGACCGTTCTTCGAACATGCAAACCTCCTCAGCACTTGCGCCCGGCGGGATCGACCGCCGGAGACGGTGATGGCCGGATCGCATGTCCGCATGTGCTGCCGGCGGCGCGCGACCCGGCGTTATCGGGCCCGTCGAAGCGGGCCGTCGACTCGACCGTACTCCCCCGCCCGGACCGCCGGCAAGCGGCCGTGGCGCAGGGCCGACAGCCGGTCGTCATGTCGCTGAAGAGGTCGCGAAAAGTGCGTTAAACCCGCGAAAAATCCGCTATTTCTGCGTGACGACAACCTCGACCCGGCGGTTCTTCGCGCGCCCGGCGGCGGTGCCGTTGTCGGCCACCGGCGTACCGGCGCCATGACCCGCGACGTCGATGCGGACGTCGCCCGCACCGCCCGCAACCAGCGCCTGCCGGACCGCGTCGGCCCGCCGCTGCGACAGCGCCTGATTGGCCTCCGGCGCCCCCTGGTTGTCGGTGTAGCCGTCCACCCGCACGCCAGCGGCGCGGGCGACATCGATGTAGTGCGCGAGCGCCTTCAGGCTGGCTGCCGCCTTGGCGGTGAGCGTGGCCTGCCCGGAAGCGAACGCGTCGCCGGCCAGGGTGAAGACCTCGCCGCGGGCATCGCGCCGCACGGGCGGCAGCTTGGCGCCCGCGACCAGCTCGGCTTCCTCGCGTGCGAGCGACAGCTCCTTCTCCCGCGCGGCACCCGCTTTCGCCGCCTGTTGCGTGGCCGCGCCCTGCAGCGCCTGCTCGGCCTGCAGGCGCGCCTGTTCCTGGTCCGCCGCCTGCTGGCGCAGGCGCTCGGTCTCCTCCGCGCGCATCTGCGCTTCCATCCGCAGCCGGTCGGCCTCGGCACGGGCCGCCGCGGCCTCGCGGCGCGTGGCTTCCAGCTGCAGCTCGGAGTGGGTGCGCTCGAGGCGGTCGTTGTCGCGCTGGAGCGCCTGCGCGTACGCGGCGAGCTCGGCGGCGCGGACGCGGCGCTCGGCCAGCGCTTCCGCGGCGGGCCGCTGCTTGGCGCGCGCGACGGCCAGCTCGTCGATCGCCTGCTGCGCCCGGGCGCGTTCGAGCTCGGCCAGCCCCGACAGGCGCGGGTCCGCGACCAGCGCCTGCAACCGGCCCGCGTAGTTGCCGTACGCATCGGCAGGCGCCCCGGGCAGCGCGGCCGGCGCGTCCGCGTCGAGCTGCAGCCGCGACTGCAGCTCGGCGACCTCGCGCTCGCGCTGCGCATGTGCCGCGGCGGCCACCGCCGCACGGCTGCGCGCCACCGCGAGCGCGGCGTCGGCTTCGGCGAGCAGCGCCAGACGACGCGCGTCGTCGTCGCGTCCCGCGGACAGCGCCGCCTGCGCCTGCGAAAGCTCCGCCTGCGCCGCCGCGAACTCCGCCTGCGCGTACTGCTCGGCATCGGCCTGGGCGGCGCGACCGACCGCCTGCTGCGCCGCCGCCAGCTCACCGGTCGGTGGCGGCAGGGTGGCGCAGGACGCGAGTGTCACGGTGAGAACGGCAGCAAGAAGCGCGCTGCGGGGATGTGCGAAGCTTGGACGCATGGGGACCCGGACCGTGGCGTGGGGACGCGCGGTCATTGTGGCCATGCCGGCTGTACCGGCGCAAACCTGCATGCCATACGAGGAGACTGCATGGACATCGGCTACTTCCTGAAGCTGATGACGGAGAAGAACGCGTCGGACATGTTCCTGACGACGGGCGCGCCGGTCTATATCAAGGTCGAGGGAAAGCTGCAGCCGCTCGGCAACACCGGCCTGCCGGCGGGCATGGTCAAGAAGATCGCCTACTCGCTGATGGACGAGGGCCAGGTACCGGAGTTCGAGACCAACCTCGAGCTCAACATGGCCTATGCCCTGCCCGACTCGGGCCGCTTCCGCGTCAACGTGTTCAAGCAGCGCGGCGAAGTCGGCATGGTGATCCGCGCGATCAAGAACGTGATCCCGTCGATCGAGGAGCTGCAGCTGCCGCAGGTGCTGAAGGAGATCATCACCTCGCCGCGCGGGCTCGTGCTCATCGTCGGCAGTACCGGGTCGGGCAAGTCGACCACGCTCGCGTCGATGATCGACTATCGCAACAGCAACATGCCCGGCCACATCCTCACCATCGAGGATCCGATCGAATTCCTGCACCGCCACAAGAAGTCGATCGTCAACCAGCGCGAGGTCGGCCTCGATACGCACAGCTTCCACAACGCGCTGAAGAACGCGATGCGCGAGGCGCCGGACGTCATCCTCATCGGCGAGATCCTCGACGCGACGACGATGGAAGCGGCGATCGCGTTCGCCGAGACCGGCCACCTGTGCCTGGCGACGCTGCACTCGAACAACGCCGACCAGACGCTCGAGCGCATCCTCAACTTCTTCCCGGAATCCGCGCACAAGAACGTGCTGATGAACCTCGCGCTGAACCTGCGCGCGGTGGTGAGCCAGCGCCTCGTGGTGGGCGTCGACGGCCGCCGCCTGCCGGCGACCGAGGTGCTGATCAACACGCCGCACGTGCGCGACCTCATGCGTCGCGGCCAGGTGCACGAGATCAAGCACGCGATGGAGGAATCCCTGGAGGAAGGCATGGAAACCTTCGACCAGTGCCTGTTCCGGCTGGCCAAGGAAGGCCGCATCGACATGGAGAGCGCATTGCGCGCAGCGGATTCGCGTGACGGCCTCGCGCTGAAGTTCCGGCTTTCGGAAGGCGCCGGCGCCGAGCACGATCCCTACGCGGACATGTACAACCCGGTGCAATAAGTCGCACCGGCGCTGCATGGAAACGACGACGCCTCGCGGCGTCGCCGTTTTTTATTGAAGGCTCAGGCGCGCTGGGACTCGGGACAGTCGGGCTGCCTCTCCGGCCGCGCCGCGTCGAAGGCAGGCAGCGCGAGGCAGGCCGCCTCGATGCGTGCGATCGTCGGCCAGCGCGCGATGTCCACGCCGAAGCGCCGCGCGTTGTAGGCCTGCGGCACGAGGCAGCAGTCGGCGAGCGTCGGCACGTCGCCCTCGCAGAATTCACCCGTGGCCGGGTTGTCGACCAGCGACGCCTCCAGGGCATCGAAGCCGAGCGCGATCCAGTGCCGCACCCAGTCCTCGCGCTCCGGCTGCGGCGCGTTCCACTCGTGCTCGAGGTACTGCAGCACGCGCAGGTTGTTCAGCGGATGGATGTCGCAGGCGACCAGCTGCGCGAGCGCCCGCACGCGGGCCCGGTCGCGGGCGAGCGCGGGCAGCAGCGGGGTGTCGGGCCAGGTCTCGTCGAGATATTCGAGGATCGCCAGCGACTGCCGGTACAGGCGGCTGCCGTGCTGCAGCACGGGCACCAGCTCCTGCGGATTGGTCTCGCGGAAGGCCTCGCTGTGCTGCTCGCCGCCGTCGCGGACCAGGTGCACCGGCACGGTCTCGTACGGCAGCTCCTTCAGCGCGAGGCCGATCCGCACGCGGTAGGCGGCGCTCGACCGCCAGTAGGAGTACAGGCGCAGCGGCTCGGTCACGGCAGTCGGCTCATGCGGCGGGACGCAAACGTTAGCGCGTCGGCGTGCACGCGGCGTGCGGCGGCCCGGCCGTCCGTCAGCGGACGTGCGGCTCGATGCGCTGCTCGATGGCGCCGAAGACGCTGCGGCCGTCGCGGTCGAGCATTTCGATGCGCACGCTGTCGCCGTACTTCATGAAGGGGGTGACCGGCTTGCCCTGCTCGAGCGTCTCGACGGTGCGGCGCTCGGCGAAGCAGGACGCGCCGAGGGAGGTGTCCTCGTTGGCGACGGTGCCGGAGCCGACGATCGTGCCCGCGCTCAGCGGGCGCGTCTTGGCGGCATGGGCGACCAGCTGCGCGAAGTCGAACTGCATGTCGACGCCGGCCTCGGGCGCGCCGAACCATTCGCCGTTGACGTGCGTCAGCATCGGCAGGTGCACCTTGTTGCCGCGCCACGCATCGCCGAGCTCGTCGGGCGTCACGAACACGGGCCCGAGCGCCGAACGCGGCTTGGACTGCAGGAAGCCGAACCCCTTGGCCAGCTCGTCCGGGATCAGCGCGCGCAGCGAGACGTCATTGATCAGGCCGACGAGCTGGATGTGAGACGCGGCCTCCTCCGGCGAGACCGCCATCGGCACGTCGTCGGTCACGACCACGACCTCGGCCTCGAGGTCGATGCCGTAGCTCTCGCTCGGCACGCGCACCGGATCGCGCGGCGCGAGGAAGCCCGCGCTGGTGGCCTGGTACATCAGCGGATCGGTGTAGAAGCTCTCGGGCACCTGCGCGCCGCGGGCGCGGCGCACCCGCTCCACGTGCGGCAGGTAGGCGGAGCCGTCGACGAACTCGTAGGCGCGCGGCAGCGGCGCGGCGAGCTGGGCGACGTCGAGGTCGAACGCGCCATCGACGGTGCCGGCCTCGAGCGATTCGAACAGGGCATTGAGCCGCGGCGCGAGGTTCGACCAGTCCTCCAGCGCGCGCTGCATGGTCGGCGCGATGCCGTCGGCGCGCACCGCGCGCGTCAGGTCGCGCGACACGACGACGAGCGTGCCGTCGCGGCCGCCTTCCTTCAGGGATCCCAGCTTCATCGGAGGCTCCAGAGAACGGGCGCCGGGCGGCGCGATGGTTTCAATTGTAACGATGGTGCGGGCGATGTACTTCCCACGCCGGGCACGCCACGCGCGACGCGGCGGGTTCCGCCATCGGCGCTCGCGCGTGCGCGCAATCCCGCCGTGCGCCGTTGCCTGCGGCGTCGACGCGCCTAGTCGCCCTGGAACCCGTCCGCGCGATAGGTCAGCACCAGCGTGTCGCGATGCCCGGGATGCGCCGGATCGAGCGGTTGGATCGGCGTCGATTCGTGGATCACGCGGGTGTCGTCGAGCAGCAGCGCCGACCCCGGCTGGTCGAGCGTGAAGCGCTCACCCGCCGGGCCGTCGGCCTCGAACACGCGCGTCTCGCCGCCCTTGATTCCCTGGCGCGCCACCAGCATCACGGCCACGAAATCGACGCCGTCGCGATGCGCGCCTTCGGGCGTGGGACGCCCGACGCCGTCGGCGGTGTCGATGCGGAACTGATGGGCTTCGACGTACCAGCGCGCCGCGCCGCGCACGTCGGAAAACACGCGGCCCAGGCCACGCACCAGCGCGCCGAACGCCGGCGCGTCGACGATCGCCGGCGTCACCGGCTCGAACCAGCGGCGCATGCCGCCGTGCAGCGCGTTGTAGTCGACCGGCTGCCAGTGCGCGCGATGCGGCACCTGCGTGACCGCCCCGCCCTCGACGACGAAGCACGAATGCCGGCGATGGCGGTAGCGGCCGCCGTCGCGGAGATAGGTATCCGGTGGCAGGGTGTCCCAGGACGGTGCCAACGCCGCCAGGTCGGCGACGGTCGTCGCCGCGAGCGTCGCGGTGCCGGGGGCATCCACCACCGCATACCCGCGCGAGGCGAGGCGCTCGCGAACATCGGTGGGGGCGACGATCGGCGGCGGAAAGCGGGCGACCATGGCGGCTCCTGAGCCCGGAAACGCGAAGACCCGCACGCGGCGGGTCTTCGGGCGGTTGCGATGCAACCTTGGTATGGCAGCCCCGGATGGATTCGAACCACCGAATGCCTGAGTCAGAGTCAGGTGCCTTACCGCTTGGCGACGGGGCTATGCAGCTGATTTTACCGCGGTGGATGCTGACGGCAAGCCCGTCAGCATCCTGCGAAGCGCGATTAGCGCTTCGAGAACTGCGTGGCGCGACGGGCCTTGTGCAGGCCGACCTTCTTGCGCTCGACCTCGCGGGCGTCGCGCGTCATGAAGCCGGCGCGGCGCAGGTCGCCCTTCAGGCCTTCGTCGAACTCGACCAGCGCACGGGCGATGCCGAGGCGGATCGCACCGGCCTGGCCGGTGATGCCACCGCCGGCGACCGTCACGACGACGTCGAACTTGTCCGTGGACTGCGTCAGCTCGAGCGGCTGGCGCACGATCATGCGCGCCGTCTCGCGGCCGAAGAACTCGTCCAGCGGACGCTGGTTGATGGTGATGTTGCCCGTGCCGCGGCGCAGGAACACGCGGGCGGTGGAGGACTTGCGGCGGCCGGTGCCGTAATTCTGCTGGGTTGCCATGTTCGTCGGACCTTAGATATCGAGCGGCTGCGGCTGCTGCGCGGCGTGCGGGTGCTCGGCACCCTTGTAGACCTTGAGCTTGCGATACATCGCACGGCCCAGCGGGCCCTTCGGCAGCATGCCCTTGACGGCGATTTCGATCACGCGCTCCGGGTGGCGCTCGAGCGCCTGCGCGAGGGTCTCGGTCTTGAGGTTGCCGACGTAGCCGGTGAAGCGGTGGTACTTCTTGTCCGCCAGCTTGTTGCCGGTGACCGCGATCTTGTCCGCGTTCACGACGATCAGGTAATCACCCGTGTCGACGTGCGGGGTAAAGACGGGCTTGTGCTTGCCGCGAAGGCGGCGGGCGAGCTCCGAGGCCAGGCGGCCGAGGGTCTTGCCGGAGGCGTCGACGAGATACCAGTCGCGCTGGACGGTCTCGGACTTGGCGATAAAGGTCTTCATGACAAAACTCTTGGTGGGTGCCTGGTCGGGCTGGTTGGGATCGCCCGAGGGCCGATCCGAACGTCGCCGCGCGTTTTGGGCGGAACAAAGAAGCGGAACTATAGCCGCGCGCCGAGCCGCGTGCAAGCCGTGTCAAGACCGCGCTAGCATCCGGTGATGCCCCTGCCCCGACCGCCCTCGGCCGACCCGCTGGTCGCGCTGGCCGACCAGTGCGTGCAGTGCGGCCTGTGCCTGCCGGCCTGCCCGACCTACCGGCACGAGCGAATCGAGGCCGAGTCGCCGCGGGGCCGCATCGCGCTGGCACGCGGCTGGGCGCTCCAGGCGCTGGAGCCCACCACCGCGGGCGATACGCATCTCGACCAGTGCCTGGCCTGCCGCCGCTGCGAGGCCGTCTGCCCGGCGGGCGTGAAGTATGGCGAACTCCTCGTGGAGGCGCGCCGCCGCCAGCGGACCCGGCGGAAGCCCGCCGTCCCCCAGCGCGCGATCGAATGGCTGGCGGCGCGTCCCGCCGCGCTGCGTCGCCTGATGGCGGCCTACCGGTGGCTTTGGCCGCTGCTGCCCGCCCCGCTGCGCCGCCTGCCGCGGCCGCCGGAGGCCGTCGCCGCCCCGCCGCGCATCGACGCCCGCTCTGACCGGCCGGTCGCGGCGCTGTTCGTCGGCTGCATCGCACCTGCCTATGAAGGTGCGGCACACGCCGCGCTCGCGACCCTGTTCGAGGCCTGCGGCATCGGATTGCGGATCCCCACGGGGCAGACGTGCTGCGGGAGCCTGCACGCGCATGCCGGCGACACGGACACCGCAGCCGACCTCGCCCGCCGCAACGCCCGGGCCTTCGCGGACGCGGCGCAGGTGGTGACGCTCGCCAGCGGCTGCCACGGCGCGGTCGCCGCCGCGCTCGCTCCGGGCGCGCGCGTCGCCGACGCGCTCGATGTCCTCGACGCCGCGCGCGACCGGCTGCGCTTTCGTCCCTGCGATGCCCGCATCGCGCTGCACCTGCCGTGCACGCAGCAGGCCGTGGCGGGCAGCGCCGGCGCGTTGCGTCGCCTGCTGGCCGCCATTCCGGGCCTCGAGATCGTCGTCCTGGATGCCGGTTTCGGCTGCTGTGGCGCCGCCGGTACTGCGATGTTCATGGACGCGACGCGCGCCGCGTCGTTCCGCGCGCCACTGCTCGCGCAACTGGAATCGAGCGGCGCGACACGCCTGCTCAGCGCGAACATCGGCTGTCGCCTGCACCTCGCGAACGGCACCGCGGTGCCGGTGCAGCATCCGATCGAGTTCCTGGCGTCGCAGCTCGCCACGTCGTGCTGAACCGCGCGCAGTAGACTGCGCACATGCCTGCCCATGCCCGCCGACTTACCGCCATCGACCGCTGGATCGACACGGCGCAGCGCGCCCTCGAGACCGTTGCCGGCAATCCTCCGGCGCAGCGCCGCAATCCCGCCGACACGCAGCCCGACATCGTGCTGGACGATGCCGAACGACGGCATGCCGCCGGATTGATGCGCATCAACCACGTCGGCGAGGTCTGCGCGCAGGCGCTGTACGTCGGGCAGGCCTCCGTCGCGCGCGACGCGCACACGCGCGAACACCTGCTGCAGGCCGCGCAGGAGGAAACCGACCACCTCGCCTGGTGCGCCGATCGCCTGCGCGAGCTCGACAGCCGCCCGAGCCTGCTCAATCCGCTCTGGTTCGCGGGCAGCTACGCGATCGGCCTCGCCGCCGGCCTGCGCGGCGACGGCTGGAACCTGGGCTTCGTGGTCGAGACCGAGCGACAGGTCGAGATGCACATCGACGAACACCTCGAATCGCTGCCGGCGGCCGACGCGCGCAGCCGCGCGATCCTCGAGGTGATGAAGGACGACGAGGTGCGCCATGCCGACAACGCCGAGGCCGCGGGTGCACGCGCGCTGCCCATGCCGATCCCGCAGCTCATGGCGGCGGCGTCGAAGCTGATGAAGACGGTCGCGTACCGCGTGTGATGCGCCGATCCCGCGTGCGCTCGCGTCGCGCCATGCAAACGAAAAAAGGCCGGCAATCGCCGGCCTTTTCCGTTTCGGAAGCACCGGTCAGTCGACCAGGTTGCGCCCGTGGTAAAGCTCCTCGATCTCGCGCTTGAGGCGCGCCTCGACCTTCATGCGGTCCTTGAACGAGAGGTTCTTCGCCTTCTCCTCGAACAGGTACGTGTCGAGGTCGAACTCCTTCAGGTGCATCTTCGTGTGGAAGATGTTTTCCTGGTAGACGTTGACGTCGAGCATCTCGTAGCGGTTGCGCACGTTCTTCGCCAGGTAGTCCTGGATCGAATTGATCTTGTGGTCGATGTAGTGCTTCCTGCCCTTCACGTCGCGCGTGAAGCCACGGACGCGGTAGTCCATGATCACGATGTCGGACTCGAAGCTCTCGATCAGGTAGTTCAGCGCCTTCAGCGGCGAGATCACGCCGCAGGTCGCCACGTCGATGTCCGCGCGGAAAGTCGCGATGCCGTTGTCCGGATGGGTTTCCGGATACGTGTGCACCGTGATGTGCGACTTGTCCATGTGCGCGACGACGGCGTCGGAGATCAGCTCCTTGCCGGCGTCCTTCTTGTCGATCACCGGCTCTTCCGAGATCAGGATCGTCACCGACGCGCCCTGCGGGTCGTAGTCCTGCCGCGCGATGTTCAGGATGTTGGCGCCGATGATCTCGGCGACGTCCGTGAGGATCTGCGTCAGCCGGTCGGCGTTGTACGCCTCGTCGATGTACTGGATGTAGCGCTGGCGCTCATCCTCCGAGGCGGCGTAGGAGATGTCGTAGATATTGAACGACAGCGCCTTGGTCAGGTTGTTGAATCCCTGGAGCCGCAGGCGCGGCAGTGGCTTGACCACGTGCGTGGATCCCGGTGTCTGGAGGAAGGCGCGGCATTATGGGGCATGCGGGGTGACGGGGGAACGAACGCCGCGGAACGCGGCACGATCCGGCTGCGAACCCCGGCAAACGCAAAGGGTGACGGGATTGGCCCTTAGCGCGCGATGGTCTATATAGTCGGTTAATTCCTCCAGAGCCCGGCCCATGTCCCCCGACCTGGCACACCCGACGGCGCCGAGGCGCCCGCAGAGCCCGTTGATGCCCGACAACGCGGCGATCGACCGGTTCCTCGCGCACTGCCACCGCCGTCGCTATCCGTCCCGTACCGACGTCTTCCGCCCCGGCGATGCCGCGACCACCCTCTATTTCGTGATCTCCGGCTCGGTGAGCATCATCAACGAGGAAGAGGACGGCCGCGAGCTGGTGCTCGGCTATTTCGGCCCCGGCCAGTTCGTCGGCGAGATGGGCCTGTTCATCGAAAGCGACCGTCGCGAGGTGACCCTGCGCACCCGCACCGCCTGCGAACTCGCGGAGATCGGCCACGAGCGCTTCTACGACCTGCTGATGACGCGTCTGTCCGGCGACGCGCCCAAGCTCCTCTATTCGATCGGCGCGCAGATCTCCCGGCGCCTGCTCGACACCAGCCGCAAGGCCGGTCGCCTCGCCTTCCTCGACGTCACCGACCGCATCGTGCGCACCCTGCACGACCTGGCCAAGGAGCCCGAGGCGATGAGCCATCCGCAGGGCACGCAGATCCGCGTGTCGCGCCAGGAGCTCTCGCGCCTGGTGGGCTGTTCGCGCGAAATGGCCGGCCGCGTGCTGAAGAAGCTCCAGGCCGACGGCCTGCTGCACGCCCGCGGCAAGACCGTCGTCCTGTACGGCACGCGCTGAGCCGGACGTGATCGAGGCCGGCGGCATCCGCGTCCGCGATGCACGCATCGGCGACGCCCACGACGTCGCCCGGCTGCTCGAGGCCCTCGGCTATCCCTGCGACCGCGACGAGGCGTCCGAACGCATCGTCGCGGTGCTCGGCGACCCCCGCCAGCGGCTGCTGCTGGCCGAGATCGACGGGCACGCCTGCGGCCTCGCCGGTATGGACCTGCGCTATTCCCTGGCCCGCGGCGCCGAACAGGCGCGGATCACCGCGCTGGTGGTCCTGCCCGAGTGCGAACGCCAGGGCGTCGGCCGTCGGCTGCTGCGCGAGGTCGAGGCGATCGCCCGCCAGGCCGGCGCCGCGCGGATCGAGGTGACCAGCGCGTCCAGTCGCGCGAACGCGCACACCTTCTATCGCGACTGCGGCTATACCGAGGCCTCGCTGCACTTCGCGAAACTGCTGGGCGATTGAGCCGCGGCCGCGACGCGGCATTGCCACCCAGCGTCTAGAATCCGCGATCCGCTGCGTCCCCCGCCGGTGTCGTTTCCTCGCTGCCCACCGATGCGCCGAAAGCCCGACCCCTTCCGCATCGCCGCGATCTCGTTCGCGATCGCCTTCCATGCAGCCATTGCGGTCGTCGTGTTCCGCCCCGCCGCACCGCTGCGTCCGGCGGCGACGGACGACGCCGTGACGATCCAGCTCGTGCGCGTGGCGCCGCCTCCGCCCGCCCCGCCGCCACCGCGGCCTACGCGGCCTACGCCGCCGATCCCGCCGCCGCGCCCCGCGCCGGTTGCACCCTCGAAGACGCAGCCTGCGGCGACGAGTCCGGCCGCGGGGC
Organism: Cognatilysobacter segetis; assembly: GCF_004359965.1. Lineage (GTDB taxonomy): Bacteria > Pseudomonadota > Gammaproteobacteria > Xanthomonadales > Xanthomonadaceae > Cognatilysobacter > Cognatilysobacter segetis. Next base: position 48,372 of record NZ_SMRQ01000008.1, read on the forward strand.
CGGGCGGCGATAGCGAATTCGTCTGGCGATACGATCCCGACGCGGGCGTCGGCATCGTCGTGTATGGCGATCGCGGTGCCGTCGACGTCCCGATTCCCGACCAGCCGCCGCGCGAACTCCCGGGCTACCGCATCGGCTTCGACCCCGCGTCGATCGACGGCCTGAACGGCCCCGCGTCGGGCGGCTCCGCTACGTTCGACGTACTGGTCGACGAGTCCGGAATGCCGACGTCCGCCGTCATCGTGCAGCAGGCCTGCGGCGAGCGCGCCCTTGAGATCGCGGTGTCGGTGATCAGCCAGTGGCGATTCGCGCCGGCGATGCGCGAGGGCGTGCCGGTTGCCGGATGGCTGCGGGTTCCGCTGCAGTTCTAGGCGTCCGTCACCGCATCGCCGACCCGCCCCGGGCAGCCCCAGTTGAGCATCGGCGTCCCGACCGGCAGGCGCTCGCGGAAGAAGGCGATACCGTCGGGCTTGGGATTGACCACCACGGGCCGCGCGGCCGCCTGCAGCAGCGGCAGGTCGGCGGTGCTATCGGAGTAGGCGGCGGCAATCGGCGCGTCGAAGCCCGCTTCGCGCAGCATCGTCATCTTCATCGCGTGGTGGCAGTGGCGCGAGGCACGCAGTCCGCCCATGAACCGCTCGAGCTGCGTGCCGACCACCGGCAGGTCCTCGTGCGCGACGAAACCGAGGATCGCGCGCGCCAGCCGCGGCGGCGCCCCGGTGGCGACGACCACGCGGTCGCCCGCGCGCCGGTGGCGATGCAGCACGTCCAGCGCCACCGGCAGCAGGCGCGCGCGGATGCCGTCGACGTGCCGGCGCACGTACGCGTCCACCAGCGCGTCGAAAGGTTCGCGCTCGAACAGCGTGCCGACCCAGACGAACGCGCCGATGCCGTGGCGACGCGTGGGCAGGAACGCGACCATCGGGCCGGCGACGGGCGCGATCAGCAGCGCCAGTGCCTTGCGCCAGGCACTGCGGCGGATCAGCCAGGCGAACAGGTGGCTGCCCGAATCGCCGTCGTACAAGGTGTGGTCGAAGTCGAACACGACGAGGGGCGCGTCCGCGACCGGCGCGGGGTAGGCCGCTTCGCCTGTAACTCCCGACACGTTCAATGCGTCGACACTCATCCGAACAACCGCTGCAGCGCCGCGCCCGGATCCTTCTCGCGCATGAAGCTCTCGCCGACGAGGAACGTCTCCACCCCGGCCGCGCGCATCTTCGCGACGTCGGCCTGCGTGGCGATGCCGCTTTCGGTCACCAGGATGCGGTCGGTCGGCACCGCCTGCTTCAGCTCGAGCGTGGTGTCGAGCGAGACCTCGAACGTGCGCAGGTTGCGATTGTTGACGCCGATCAGCGGGCAGTCGGTCTGCAGTGCGCGCTCGAGCTCGTCGATGTCGTGCACCTCGACCAGCACGTCCATGCCGAGTTCCATCGCGAGGTTCGCCATCTCCACCAGCGGGCCGTCCTCGAGCGCCGCGACGATCAGCAGGATCGCGTCGGCGCCGATGAAGCGCGCCTCATAGACCTGGTAGGGATCGATCGTGAAGTCCTTGCGCAGGATAGGCAGCGCGCAGGCGCGATGCGCAAGCCCGAGGTAGAGGTTGCTGCCCTGGAAGAAGTCGACGTCGGTCAGCACCGACAGGCAGGCCGCGCCGCCGGCCTCATAGCTGCGCGCGATCTGCGCCGGATCGAAGTCGGGCCGGATCAGGCCCTTCGACGGGCTCGCCTTCTTCGCCTCGGCGATGACGGCGGGCAGGCCCTGCGCATGCTTCGCGCGGATCGCCTCGACGAAACCGCGTGGCGGCGGCGCGTCGGCCGCGCGCGCCTTCAGGTCGGCGAGCGAGCGGATGCGCGAGCGCTGCTCGATCTCCTCGGCCTTGCGCGCGAGGATGGTGTTGAGGATGTCGCTCATGCATCGGCCCTGCGGGAATAGGCGCGCTCGACCTTCGCCACGCGCACTTCGAAATGGTCGTACCACTGCGCGCGACCGTACTCGCGGATCGCGCGGTGCTCGGCATGCTCGCGCCACGCGGCGATGGAGGCTTCATCGGCCCAGTAGGACAGCGTGATGCCGAAGCCGTCCGCGTCGCGCACCGACTCCATGCCGAGGAAGCCCGGCTGGGTCGAGGCGAGCGCGAACATGCGCTCGGCGGCGTCGGCATACGCATCGACCTCCCGCGCATTGCGCTGCGAGGTGAACGTCACCACCCAGTACGGCGGCGGGGGCGTGCGGGCGAAACCGGCGCTCACGTGGCCGCCAATGCCTGCGTGGTGGCGACGAACTCGTGCAGCTTGGCGCGCGCGGCGCCCGACGCGAGGGTGCGCCGCGCGAGCGCGATGCCGTCGGCGATCGACTCCGCAAGTCCTGCCGCATACAACGCCGCACCCGCATTGAGCGCGACGATCTCGCGTGGCAGCCCGGCCTCGTCGTCGAGCGCGCGCATCAGCATCGTGCGCGACTCGGCCGCATCGGCGACGCGCAGGTTGCGGCTCGCCGCCATGGCGATGCCGAAATCCTCCGGATGCACCTCGTACTCGCGCACCACGCCGTCGCGCAGTTCGCCGACCAGGGTCGCCGCGCCGAGCGAGAGCTCGTCCATGCCGTCGCGGCCCCAGACGACCAGCGCGCGCTCGGCACCGAGCTCCTGCAGCACGCGCACCTGGATGCCGACGAGGTCCGGATGGAACACGCCCATCAGGATGTTCGGCGCGCCGGCGGGGTTCGTGAGCGGACCGAGGATGTTGAACAGCGTGCGCACGCCCATCTCGCGGCGCACCGGCGCGACGACCTTCATCGCGGGATGGTGCAGCGGCGCGAACATGAAGCCGATGCCGGTGCGCGCGATGCACTCCGACACCTTCTCCGGCGACAGCTCGATGTGCGCACCCAGCGCCTCCAGCACGTCCGCGCTGCCCGAGCTCGACGACACGCTGCGCCCGCCGTGCTTGGCGACTTTCCCGCCCGCGGCGGCGACCACGAACATACTGGCCGTGGAGATGTTGAACGTGCTGGCGCCGTCGCCGCCGGTGCCGACGATGTCGACCATGTGCGAGCGATCCGCGACGTCGACCGGCAGCGCGAACTCGCGCATCACCGTGGCGGCGCCGGCGATCTCGCCGACGGTCTCCTTCTTGACGCGCAGCCCGGTGAGGATCGCCGACGTCATCACCGGGCTGACCTCGCCGCGCATGATCATGCGCATCAGCCCGACCATCTCGTCGAAGAAGATCTCGCGGTGCTCGATCGTGCGTTGCAGCGCCTGCTGGGGCGTGAGGGACATGCTCATCGCTCCAGGAAGTTCCTCAGCAGCGCGTGGCCGTGCTGGGTGAGGATCGATTCGGGATGGAACTGCACACCCTCGACCGGGTGCTCGCGATGGCGCAGGCCCATGATCTCGTCGAACGCGCCGTCGTCGCCCTCGGTCCACGCGGTGATCTCCAGCGCCTGCGGCAGCGTGTCCTTCGCGACGACCAGCGAGTGGTAGCGCGTCGCCTCGTACGCATCGGGTAGGCCGGCGAAGACGCCCTGTCCCTCGTGGCGGATGCGCGACGTCTTGCCGTGCATGATCGTCTTCGCCCGCACCACGTCGCCGCCGTACGCCTGCCCGATCGACTGGTGGCCCAGGCAGACGCCGAGCGTGGGGATGCGCGCCCCGAGCTCGCGGATCACGTCGACGCAGACGCCCGCCTCGTTCGGCGTGCAGGGCCCCGGTGAGATGACGATGCGCTCGGGCGCGAGCGCCTCGATCTGCGCGACGCTCAGCTCGTCGTTGCGCACGACCTTCACCTCGGCCCCGAGCGACTGCAGGTACTGCACGAGGTTCCAGGTGAAGCTGTCGTAGTTGTCGATCATCAGCAGCATGCGGTCGGCCTCGGACGACGGGCGCGGCCGGCCGGCGCCCGGCGGGACGCGGCGGCGGAAGGACGGAAGGCGATCGCCCGTGGGGCGATGCGGGACGAGCTGTCAGGTCGGGATGCGTACGGCACGCGCGGGTTCCTCGGATGGCGACGGGGCAAGGCGGACGATGGCGCGGGGCCACCATCGCCAGCCGGCGTCGGCATGCGGGAACGGACGGGGCGCATTGCGGTGCATCGGCCTACTGTAGCGGCTCGCCGCGCGCGGCGCGACCGCAACTCAGTCGGCGAGCGGCAGGCTGACGCGCACGCCGAGGCCGGGCGCGCGGTCGACGAGGCGCACATGCCCGCCGTGACGCAGCACGATCGCGCGCACGAGGCTCAGGCCGAGGCCGATGCCCGGCGAGCCCCGGTGGGCCTCGAGGCGCTGGAAGCGGTCGAACACGCGCTCGCGCTCGGCTTCGGGTACGCCCGGGCCCTCGTCGTCGACCGCCAGCAGGGCCTGGCCGTCCACGCGGTCCAGCCGCAGCGCGACGGTCGTGCCGCGCGGCGCGTACTTGAGCGCGTTGTCGAGCAGGTTCACCAGCAACTGGAACAGCTGGTCGCGATCGCCGCGGACCCGGCAGGGCACGGCCGACACCTCGAGCCGCAGCCCGAGCTCGAGCGCGCTCGGCGTATAGAGCTCGGCGGCATCCGCCACGAGTTCGGAGAGGTCGACCGCCGGCGCGTCCGCGACCGCGGGCTGCGACTCGATGCGTGCCAGGCGCAGCAGCGCGCCGAACGCCTGCAGCAGCTGGTCGGTTTCGGCGAGCGCGGCGTCGAGCACGGCGCGACGGTCGGCGTCGTCGCGATGGCGCGCTTCCTCGAGGCGGTTGCGCAGGCGCGTCAGCGGCGTGCGCAGGTCGTGGGCGATGTGGTCGGTCGCGTGGCGGACCGCGCCAAGCAGGTCCTCGATGCGGTCGAGCATGGCGTTGAAGCGGCGCGCGAGGCGGTCGAATGCGTCGTCACTGCCGTCGATGGGCACGCGCAGGCCGAGCTCGCCCTCACCGACGCGGCCGGCCGTCTCGTCGAGCGCGCGCAGGCGGCGGGACACCCAGCGCGAGGTGAGCCAGCCGGTGAGTGCGCCGAGCGTTGCGGCCACCAGCGCGGCGGCCAGCGCCGTACGCAGCATCAGCGCGAGGAACCGGTCCTGCGAGCGCGTGCGCTGGCCGGTGACCAGGCGCCAGCCGTCGGGGAAGCGGTGCACGCGCGCGATGACGCGCCCGCGCCCGGCGCCGTCGTCCTGCACGTACTCGACCCAGCCCTGTGCGTTGCGCGGGCCCGGCAGGCGCACGGGCGCGCCGAGCACGCGTCGGCCCGCGCGGTCGAACACGGCGTAGACCGACGCGGGATCGTCGGCGTCGACGCGATCGCGCACCTCGTCGAGCAGCGCGCCGCGGCCCTCGTCGCGGGCCACCTCGAGCAGCCCCGCCTCGTCTGCGCGCACGACGTCGCGCGTGTCGCCGTCGAGCATGGTCGAGACGGTGAAGCGCACGCCGACGCCGAGCACGAGGAACGCGACGAAGAACGACAGCGTGACCGCGATCGCGAGGCGCGCGCTGGTCGAGCGCAGCGAGGGGATCACGCGGCGAGCCGGTAGCCGGCGCCGCGCACGGTATGCAGCAGCGGCTTCGGGAAGCCCGCATCGATCTTCTGGCGCAGGCGGCTGATGTGCACGTCGATGACGTTGGTCTGCGGGTCGAAGTGGTAGTCCCAGACGGCTTCGAGCAGCATCGTGCGCGTCACCACGCGGCCGGCCTGCTTCATCAGGTATTCGAGCAGGCGGAACTCGCGCGGCTGCAGCTCGATGCGCTTGTCGCCGCGGCGCGCCTCGCGGCTCAGCAGGTCGAGCTCGAGATCGCCGACGCGCAGCTTCGTCGGTTCGCTTCCGCCGGACGCACCGCGGCGCGCGATCGAGTCGAGGCGCGCGCTCAGTTCGGAATACGCGAACGGCTTCACCAGATAGTCGTCGGCACCGGCGCGCAGGCCCTCGACGCGATGGTCGACGTCGCCCAGCGCGGTGAGCAGCAGCACGGGCACCGCGTTGCCGGCACCGCGCAACGTCTTGAGCAGCGTCAGGCCGTCGACGCCCGGCAGCATGCGGTCGAGCACCAGCGCGTCGTAGGGTTCGGTGGTCGCCATGAACAGGCCGTCGCGGCCGGTGTCGGCCGTGTCGACGGTATGGCCGTCCTCGCGCAGCCCCTTGGCGATGAAGGCGGCGGTGTGCGGGTCGTCCTCGACGAGCAGGATGCGCATGGGAAGCCCGGTGCGTCGGTGGAAAAAAGATACCCCGCCGGCTCGCGCCGACGGGGTATCCCGCCCGGGGAACGTCGGGCCTGGGGGCTGCGGGCGATCAGCCCTTCTTCTTGGCGACCGTCTTCGCCGGCGCTACGGCCTTGGCGGGGGCGGCCTTGGCGATTGCTTTCGCCTGGACGGCCTTGGTGGCGGTCCCGGCGGTCGCCTTGGCCGGCGCGGCCTTCGCCGGGGCGGCAGCGGCCGGCTTCGTGCCGGTCTTGGCCGGGGCCGGAGCGGCGGCGAACGCGGCGCCGGCGACGGCGAAGGCGGCGGTGGCGAGCAGCAGGTGGCGGAGATTCATGAGCGGAGGTCCTGGACGAGGAGGGTTGCGGAACGGCGGTGCGGGCCGCCTCGGAATCGAGACTGCGCGTACGCCCTTCGCCTGCCGATGTCCGGGGCATGAAACATCGGTAATGCGCCCGTGAAGAAAAAACCCCGCACGGCGGCGGGGTTCTTTCCACGACGTCGGCCGGATCAGCCGCTGCCGTTCGCCGGCTTGGCCGGCTTGGCCGGCATCGCGTGCTTCATCGCGTGGTGGGTGCGCGCGACGTGGCGTCGGGCGTGATGCGTGCGGTGCTTGTGGTGTTGGGCCATCGGCTTCGCGGCCGCCGGCTTGGCGGGGGCCGCGGGGGTCGCCGGCGTGGCGGGCGGGGCGGCGAACGCGACGCCGGCGGCGGCCGTCATCGCGACGGCCAGAACGAGTGCATGCAGTTTCATGGGGAACTCCTGACAGAGTTGGATTTCCGGACGGGCGTCGATGCCCGCCACCGCACGTTGCGCCCCCTGCCTTGGGCAGGAGGTGGCGCCCCCATGAACGTTTTTTAATGCGCAAGCCCCCTCGAACGCGCATCCAGCGCAACAGCCGCCTTCACGCGCTGCGTCGCCCGTGGGCCGGACGCTGGCGCTCCCCGCCGCAGGAGATCGTCATGAGCCGACTGGACGAACAGCATCGCGACCGCATGGACGCCCGCGAGTTCGCCTTCCCGAAACAGCGCAAGGAACCGCTCGAGGATGCCGAACACGTGCGCAACGCGGTCGCACGCTTCGACCAGGTCGAAGGCGTCAGCGATGCCGAGCGCGACGACGCATGGGACCGCATCCAGCGCGCCGCGAAGAAGTTCGGCGTCGACCTGCAGGAGAAGAGCTGGCGCGAACTCGGCAAGCCGCACTGAGCGGCGTCAGAGCCCCTTCGCCGCCTGCGCCACCGCGCGGAACAGCGCGCGGCCCTTGTTCATCGTCTCTTCCCACTCCTTCTGCGGGTCGGAGTCGTAGACGATGCCGGCGCCGGCCTGCACGTACAGGCGGCCGTCCTGGATGACGGCCGTGCGGATCGCGATCGCCGTGTCCGCATCGCCGTGCCAGCCGATGTAGCCGATGCTGCCGGCGTAGACGTTGCGCTTGATCGGCTCGAGCTCGCGGATCACTTCGAGCGCGCGGATCTTCGGCGCACCGCTCACCGTGCCCGCGGGGAACGTTGCGCGCAGCACGTCGGCATAGCTCAGGCCGTCCTTCAGGCGCCCCGTCACCTCGCTGACGATGTGCATGACGTGGCTGTAGCGCTCGATCACGAACTGCTCGCCGACTTCGACCGTGCCCGGCTCGCTCACGCGGCCGACGTCGTTGCGGCCGAGGTCGATCAGCATCAGGTGCTCGGCGCGCTCCTTCGGATCGGCGAGCAGCTCGGCCTCGAGCGCGGCGTCCTCCTCGGGCGTGGCGCCGCGCGGCCGCGTGCCGGCGATCGGCCGCACCGTGACTTCGCCATCCTGCAGGCGCACGAGGATCTCGGGCGAGCTGCCGACCACCTGCATGTCGCCGACGTCCAGGAAGTACATGTACGGCGACGGGTTCAATGCGCGCAGCGCGCGGTACACGTCGACCGGGCGCGCCTCGAACGGCACCGACAGGCGCTGGCTCAGCACGACCTGGAAGATGTCGCCGGCGCGGATGTAGTCCTTCGATTTCTCGACGGCCGCGATGAAGCCTTCGCGCGTGAAACCGGACACGAAGTCGGCCTCGTCGAGCGCGGCGGCATGCAACGTCTCCGGGTAACCCGGCCCGCCCTGCCGCAGGCGGTGCGTCAGTTCGTCGAGCCGCCGCTGCGCGCGCGCGAACGCGCGCTCCTCGCGCGGGTCCGCGTGCACGATCAGATACAGCCGGCCCTTGAGGTTGTCGAAGACCGCGACCTCCTCGCTGAGCATCAGCAGGATGTCGGGCGTACCGAGCTGGTCTTCCTTGCCGCGGCCGGCCGCGGCGAGGCGCGGCTCGATGTAGTCGATGCACTCGAAGCCGAACCATCCGACGAGGCCGCCGGTGAATCCGGGCAGGCCGTCGATCTTCGGGACCGAGTGCGCGGTGCGCAGCGCCTCGACTTCGGCGAACGGATCCTCGACCTCGCGCGACTCGACCAGCTCGCCGTCCTCGGTCACGAACAGCACGTGGCCGGCGAACGCGTAAACACGCTTCGCCGGTAGGCCGATGATCGAGTAGCGCCCGAAGCGCTCGCCACCCTCGACCGATTCGAAGAGATAGGTGTGCGGCCCGTCCGCCAGCTTCAGGTAGACCGACAGCGGCGTGTCGAGGTCGGACAGCACCTCGCGGACGACGGGAATGCGGGTGTGGCCGGCGGCGGCCTGCTGCTGGAACGACTCGAGCGATGTCACGCGGGAATTCCTCGGAAGAACGAGCGGGATGACGGACGACGATGGCTCAGGGCCACCATCGCCACCCCGTGGCGAGGACATGCAGGTGCGCGTGACGGTTCATGGGCCGGACTATAGCGGCTCGTCACGGCCGCGCGAAACCGCGCGCCAGCCCGACCGCTCATGCCTCGGGGGAACGCGTGTCACGGGCGTGTCATCGAGCATCGGGAGCATGGAAGGCCATCGCAGGGACGACGGACAGGCAGGACGCCTCGCTCTCCCCGGCCGGTCGCCTTGCGGCGCCGGCCGTTCTTTTTGGCCAGCGACTTCGCGCAGCCGATCCGTCAGCGACGGCGCGCGTCCGCCACCGCCGCCTTCATGCGGCCGATGACGTCGGCGTAGTCCGGCGCGTTGAAGATCGCCGAGCCGGCGACGAACGTGTCCGCGCCCGCGGCGGCGATCTCGGCGATGTTGTCGGCCTTGACGCCGCCATCGATCTCCAGCCGCACGTCGCGACCGCTCGCGTCGATCATCGAATGCACGCGGCGAAGCTTGTCGAGCGCGGACGGGATGAACGCCTGGCCGCCGAAGCCCGGGTTCACCGACATCAGCAGCACCATGTCGATCTCCGACAGCACGTAGTCGAGCACGTCCACCGGCGTCGCCGGATTGAGCACGATGCCGGCCTGGCAGCCATGCGACTTGATCAGCTGCACGGTGCGATGCACGTGGCGGCTCGCCTCCGGATGGAACGTGATCATCGACGCGCCCGCCTTGGCGAAGTCCGGCACGATGCGGTCGACCGGCTCGACCATCAGGTGCACGTCGATCGGCGCGGTGACGCCGTGCTTTCGCAGGGCCTCGCAGACCAGCGGCCCGATGGTGAGGTTCGGCACGTAATGGTTGTCCATCACGTCGAAGTGCACCCAGTCGGCGCCGGCCTTCAGCACGTGGTCGACCTCCTCGCCGAGCTTCGCGAAGTTCGCCGAGAGAATGGAGGGCGCGATGACGGTGGGCTGCATTAGGGGTTCTCCCTGGCGATGACGGTCGATGGCATGGCGGCGCTTCCGGGTTCAGCGGGCGGGACGACGCATCGCCTGGATGCGGTCGTAGGCGGCGTTGATCTCGCGGGTGCGCTTCTCGGCGCGCTGGCGCAGCTCGGGCGCGGCGGTGGCGAACTTGTCCGGGTGGTACTGCGACATCAGCCGGCGCCAGGCCTGCTGGATCTCCGCGTCGTTCGCCTCGTCGCTGATGCCCAGCGTGCGGTAGGGGTCGTCGCGCAGGCGGAACCAGTCCGCGTCGAAGGCATGGCCGATCAGCAGGCCCAGCAGCGCGCCCAGCGGCGGCTCGGCGCGCAGCAGCGCGGCACCGGCGAGGAAGCCCAGCAATTTGCCGTACCACCGGGTCGTGCGCACGCCACGGCCTGCCGCCAGAGGGGCCGGCAGTGTACCTGCAGGGCGCACGGGGCCGGCGTACACTGCCCGGCCCGCCGCCCACCCGGTGGCCGTGCCCGCGTGGTCCCATGCGTCCCTCGCTGCTGACGTCCGATCTCCCCGGCCTGCACCTGCGCCACCGTGGCAAGGTCCGCGACGTATTCGACATCCCCGCCGACCGCCTGCCGCCCGGCACCGACGGCGACTGCCTGCTGATGGTCGCGACCGACCGTCTCTCGGCCTTCGACGTCGTGCTGCCCGACCCGATTCCGGGCAAGGGCGAGATGCTCTGCCAGATCAGCAACTTCTGGTTCGGCAAGACCGCGCACATCGTGCCCAACCACCTGACCGGGATCGACGTCGCCAGTGTGCTGCCCGAAGGCGTCGACGCCTCGCTGTACGCGAAGCGCGCGGTGGTCACGCGCCGACTCAAGCCCGTACCGATCGAATGCATCGCGCGCGGCTACCTGATCGGCAGCGGCTGGAAGGACTACCAGCGTACCGGCCGCGTCTCGGGCATTCCGCTGCCCGACGGCCTTCGCCAGGCCGAGAAGCTGCCCGAGCCGATCTTCACCCCGTCGACCAAGGCCGCCGTGGGCGACCACGACGAGAACATCGACTTCGATGCCGCGGTGCGCCTGTGCGGCGCCGAGCTCGCCGAAGCCGTGCGCGACGCCACGTTGCGCCTCTACGCGTTCGCCGCCGAGTACGCCGCGCAGCGCGGCATCCTGCTCGCCGACACCAAGTTCGAGTTCGGCACCGATGCCGACGGCCGCCTCTACGTCATGGACGAGATGCTGACGCCCGACTCGTCGCGCTACTGGCCCGCCGATTCGTACGCGGTAGGCACCAGCCCGCCGAGCTACGACAAGCAGTTCGTGCGCGACTACCTCGAGGCGATCGGCTGGGACAAGACGCCGCCGGGCCCCGTGCTGCCCCCGGAGGTCATCGAGAAGACGCGCGCGAAGTACGCGGAGGCGCTGGAACGCCTCGCGGGTCTGAGCATCGATTGAGGATGGGCCGGCCCGTCTGGACCTGCCGGCGCTGCAGCGCCACCAATGCCGCCGACCGCGCGCTGTGCCGCGACTGCGGCGCATGGCCCGACGGCTCGATCGATCCCGCTACGCCCGAAGCCGCACCGGGCGGCCGCGTCCTCGACTGCCTGCGGTGCCGCCAGCCGATGACGTTCCGCGGTTCCCAGCGCTTCCACGAAGGCAGCCAGGCGGCGCCCTTCCTGCTCGGCGGGCTCGGCGAGTTGCTGGTGAACCGGCAGACATTCGACGTTTTCGCCTGCTCCGGCTGCGGCAAGGTCGAGTTCTTCGTCGATTCGCTCGAGCGTTGACCGCCGGTTCGGCGGCGCACGCCAGCGTCCCGTACCCGCGACGCCGCCACGCAGGGCGCTGCGGCATCATGGTCGCCCACCGTTCGCGCCCGCCGCCATGAACACCCTCGCCCGCCCGATCGACCGCTGGTTCGCGCACTACAGCGACGACCACCGCAACGCCGCCAACCAGCGCATACACGTGGTCTGCGTGCCGCTGATCCTGTGGAGCGTCATTGCGCTGCTGTGGACGATCCCGTCGCCGGCGGCGATGTTCAACGACGGCGTGTTCGCCGGCGTCGCGATGCTGCTGGCGGCACTGTTCTACTACCGGCAGTCGCGCACGCTCGGGCTCGGCATGGCGATCGCGTTCGTCGTGCTGGGGCTGCTGACGCGCCTGCTCCACGGCGCGCTGGGCACGCAGGGGCTGCTGGTGCTGGGGATCGCCGTGTTCGTCGTCGCGTGGATCGGCCAGTTCGTCGGCCACAAGCTCGAAGGCCGCAAGCCGAGCTTCCTCACCGACCTCACCTACCTGCTGATCGGCCCGGCCTGGGTGCTCGCGAAACTGCTGCGCCGCCTCGGCATCCCGTACTGATGGCGCGCGCACCCGGCCTCGGCGGTCGCGACCTCGTGCTGGTGCTGCTGATCTGCCTCGCCTGGGCCGGCAATTTCCTCACCTCGGCGCTCGCGCTGCGCGAGATTCCGCCGTTCCTGTTCACCGCGCTGCGCTTCGCGATCCTCGGCCTCGCGTTGCTGCCGTTCCTGAAGCGCCCGGCGCCGGGCCAGTGGCCGCGCCTCGTGCTGGTCGGCCTCTGCCTCGGCGTGCTGCATTTCGGCCTGAGCTTCACCGCGCTCAAGTTCGCGGGCGATCTCTCCTCGCCCGCGATCGTGATGCAGAGCTACGTGCCGATGACCGCACTGCTGGGCTGGGCGATGCTCGGCGAGCGCTTCGGCTGGCGCACGGGGCTGGCGATCGGCGTGAGCTTCGCCGGTGTGCTGGTGCTGGGCTTCGACCCGATCGTGCTCGACCATCCCGCATCGCTCGTCACGATGCTCGTGTCCGCGGTGTTCCTCGCACTGGGCACCGTGCTGATGAAGCGCCTGCAGGGCCTCGACGTATTCAGCCAGCAGGGCTTCATCGCGCTGATCGCACTCGCACCGCTGCTGGCGGTGAGCGCGATCGTCGAGCCGGGCGCGATCGCACGCCTCGGCCAGGCGTCGTGGGTGGCCTGGGCCGGTGCGGCGTACGCGGCGTTCCTGTCGTCGCTGCTCGGGCACGGGCTGTTCTACGTGCTGGTCAAGCGGCATCCGGTGGCGCAGGTGACGCCGTGGCTGCTGATCTCGCCGGTGCTCGCGGTCGTGCTCGGCATCGTGTTCTGGGGCGACCGCCCGGGCCCGCGGCTGCTGGTCGGCGGCGCGATGGTGCTGGGCGGCGTGCTGATCATCGCGCTGCGCGCGCTGTCGAAGGCGCGGCCGGTGGCGACGGTACCGGAAGAGATCTAGGCCTCGCGACGCGGGAACATCGCCGCGGTCGGCGCGAACGCACGCCCCGCGTAGCCGAACGCATCGCGCGCTGGCGCGGCGTCGAACACCAGGTCGCGCCGCATGCGCTCGATCGCCGCATCGCCGAAGCCCGCCGCGATGCCGCGCGACTGCGCGACCCGCACCGCCCACTCGAACATCGGCAGCGGCAGCTCGACCAGGTGCGCAGGCGGCTCTAGCACGCGCAGCACGCGGCGCACCATCTCGCGATAGGGCAGCGTCTCCCCGCCCGGCAGGTCGAAGGCACGATCGCGCGCGGCCATCGATGCGATGCAATCCACCGCGGCATCGGCGAGGTCGTCGACGTGCACGGGCTGCCGCAGGCCGGTCGCGCGGCGCGGCAGCGGGAACGCACGCAGGCGTTGCGCGACGACGGCGATCCGGCTCAGCGTCGCGTCGCGCGCGGCGCCGTAGACCAGCGTCGGACGCAGCACGGTGAACGCGATCCCGCGCTCGCGCGATGCGGCGGCGAGCCGGTCTTCCGCCAGGCCCAACCGCTGCGCGACGTCGCGCTCGGCATCGTCGACCGAATGCTGCTTCACGACCACGCTGGTGGAGCCGAATGCGACCACCCGCACCGCTTCGATGCGCGAGCGCGCGAACCAGTGCGAGAACGCGTCGAGCGGGCCCGCGCTGACGATCGCGTCGACGCTCGCCGGCAGTTCGGGCAGGTCGTCGAAGCCGCCCTGCCGCCAGCTCAGGCCCGGCCCGTCGCGGTGCGCGGTACGCGACACCGCCGTGACCCGCCAGCCTTCCGCGCGCAGGCGCACGAGCAGCGGCTCGCCGATCTGGCCAGTGCCGCCGAACAGCAGCGCGTGCCGCATCAGCGCCGGCCCCAGGCCAGCCGCAGCCAGCCGTAGCCCAGCAGCGCCGAGGCCACCGACGCGGCGAGCACGCCGAGCACCGCTTCCTCGTAGCGCGCGATGTCGTGGTACGCGAGCGAGGCGATGAACAGGCTCATGGTGAAGCCGATGCCGCAGAGCAGCCCCAGGCCGATCATGGCGCGCGCGTCCATGCCGTCCGGCAGCTGCGCCAGCCCGGCGGCACGCATGCCCATCGCCGCGCCGACGATGCCGACCGGCTTGCCCACCACCAGCGCCAGCGCGATGCCCAGCGGCAACGCGCCGAGCATGTCGCCCGCACGGATGCCGCCCACCGCGAGGCCCGCGTTGGCGAACGCGAACAGCGGCAGGATCGCGTACGCGACCCACGGATGCAGCGCGTGCTCGAGCGTCTCCAGCGCGGAGTGCTCGCTTTCGTCGTCGACGTGGTTGCGCTTGTCGACGTGCGGGATCATCAGCCCGGTGGCCACGCCCGCGAGCGTGGCGTGCACGCCCGACTTCAGCACGCACACCCACAGCGCCACACCGAGCAGGAGGTAGGGCGTCAGTGCGGTGACGTGCCGGCGATTGAGCAGGAACATGCCGCCCAGCGCGACCGCCGCCCAGCCCAGCGCCACGAACGACATGCCGTGCGAGTAGAAGATCGCGATGATCAGGATCGCGATCAGGTCGTCCACCACCGCGATCGTCGACAGCAGCAGCTTCATGCCCACCGGCACGCGGGAGCCGAGCAGTGCGAGCACGCCCAGCGCGAACGCGATGTCGGTCGCGGTCGGCACCGCCCAGCCGCGCATCGCGGTCGCGTCGCCCCGGTTGAAGACGGTGAACAGCAGCGCTGGCGCGGCCACGCCCGCGCACGCGCACACGAGCGGAAGCACCAGCTGGTCGCGCCGCGCGAGCTGGCCGCTGGTGGCCTCGCGCTTGATTTCGAGCGCGACGAGCAGGAAGAACACGGCCATCAGGCCGTCGTTGATCCACAGCAGCAGCGGCTTGGCGAGCGAGACGTCGCCGATGCCCAGGAACAGCGGCATCTGGCGGAGGGCTTCGTAGCCGGCCGCCAGCGGCGAGTTCGCGCACAGCATCGCGAGCGCCGCGGCGGCGATCAGCACGATGCCGCCCGCGGCCTCCAGCCGGAAGAAGTCGGCGAGCGCGTGCACCGCGCGCGGCCCGATGGCGGTGGAGGAATCGTGTCCGGACATGCGTCGAGTATATCGACGCGCGCGCGGGCCTCAGCGGTGCAGCTGCAGCGCCTCGAACGCCAGCCACAGCAGCAGCGCGATGAAGAGCACCACGCCTTCGTTGCGCGAGACGCGCATGTCGCCGCGCAGTACGGGCAACAGCATCACCGCGAACGCGAGTGCGGCGGGCAGCTCGTAGCGCACGAACGAGCCCGGCATCGCGACGCCGTGGCCGATCAGCGCCATGCCGCCGAGCACCAGCAGGATGTTGACGAGGCTCGAGCCGATCACGTGGCCCGCGACGAGATCGCCCTGCCCACGCCGCGCCGCGCCGATCCCGCCCGCCAGCTCCGGAAGCGCGGTGCCGATGGCCACCGGCAACAGGCCGGTCAACAACGGACTGAAGCCCAGGCTGCGGCCCATCGCGGGCGCATGACGCACCAGCAGCCAGGCACCGATACCGAGCGCCACCGCGGCGACGGCGATGCGCAGCACGCTCGCGCCCATCGAATCGACGCGTGCCGTGAAGCCTTCGATCTCGGCGCGGACCTCCGGCGATTCCTCGTCGCAACGCACGATCCGCCACGCCATCACCGCGATGAAGCCGATCACGAGGATCGCGCCGTCGATCACCGAGAGCTGCCCGTCGAGCGACATCAGGATCACCAGCAGGGTCGACGCCAGCAGCACCATCAGTAGCGGCGACAGCGCGCGCCACCGCACCACGAGCGGCGCGGCCACCGCGGCGAGCGCGAGCGTCAGGCCGACGTTGAGCACGTTGCTGCCCACCGCGTTGCCCAGCGCGAGCGCGGATTGCCCGGCCGCGACGGCATGGAAGTTGACGACGAGTTCGGGAATGGACGTCGCCAGCGCGATGAGCACCAGCCCGGTCGCGAAGGGCGGCCAGCCGAGCCGGCGGCCGAGGCCGCCGATGCCCTTGACGATGGAATCGCCGCCCAGCGCGAGCAGGACGAGGCTGAGCAGGAACCAGAGCGTGGCGGTCATCGGTCGATCCTCAGGAACAGCCTTCGATGTAGTTGACCTGCGGCTCGACGCCGGCATGCCATTCGGTCACCACGCCCTTCGCGTCGGTCTCGAACACGATGGCACCGCCGTCGCCACGCACTTTCAGGTACTGGCCGCCCTTCACGTAGTGGTGCGGCGAGGCCTGCACGCGACCGGCGTAGAGGCGCTGGATCTCCGCGGTCGTCAGGCCGCGGCGGCCGCCGCCCGGCGCCACTTCCTTGTCGTTGCCCACGTCGTAGCGCACGAACTTGCCGCCTTCGAACATGAAGGCGAAGTACGACATCGACTTGTTGTTCTTCGGGTTGAGGTAGGTGCACATGTCGCCCTGCACCTTGCCGTTGAGCTCGCCGGCCCAGGCCTTGCGCGCGGCCGCCTCGTCCATCCCGAACTTCATGTCGCCGTAGCCGTCGAAACGCGCGAGCCCGCTGCCCGGCGCCGGGCCGGTCGCGGGCGGCTGGAAGCCGCCCGGCGCGCTGGGATTGGGCTCGCCGACGGCGATGCCCTGCCCGCCGGCCGGCGGTGCAGC
>NZ_SMRQ01000009.1 GCF_004359965.1 Cognatilysobacter segetis
TGCCGCGCGAGCGGAGGTAGAACAGCGAGGTCGGATCGAGCTGGCCGACGGTGGCGCCGTGCGCGGCCTGCACCTCGTCGGCATGGATGACGAGCACGGGCTGGGAATCGATTTCCGCCGCGTCCGAGAGCAGCAGGTTCTTGTTCGACAGCGCGGCTTCGGTGCCGTCCGCGCCCTCGCGGATCAGGATGCCGCCGTGGAAGGCGGCGCGTGCGCGGCCGCCCGCGAGCCCGCGCCAGGTCAGCTGGCAGCGACCGTCACGACCGACGTGGTCGATCCCCAGGCGTGTGTCGAGATGGCGGCGGCCATCGGCGAGCAGAACGCCGTTGGCGTTCGCACAGGCGCGTTCGCCCTGCAGCGCGATGTCGAGTTCGTGGCGGGAGAGCGCGGCGCCCAGCTCGAGATCCAGCCGATCGTAGGTGGCGTCGCGATCGAGCACCGCGTCGGTCCGCGCGAACAGCGTGGCGCCTGTAGCCTCGTCCTGAAGGCGGGCGTGCGCGAGGCGCGCACCGGCCATCAACCGGACGTGTACGACGGTGGTCGCGAGGTTGGAATGCGTGGACGCCGCGACCACGTGTTCGACGAGCGACGCGCGCGCGCCTTCGCCGAGTTCGATGCGATGGCGCAGGTGGGAGGCGATGTCCGTGCCGGTGGCGGCGCCGATCGACACGAGATGCAGCGGCCGCTCGACGACGGCGCCCGGCGCGACGCGCACGACCGCACCGTCGGCGGCGAGCGCGGTATTGAGGCGCGCGAACGGGCGGTCGGCCCGATCGTCGGCGTCGGCGAAGATCGCGCTGGCGTCACCGCGCTCGAGCAGGGCCGCCAGCGGCTCCACGTCGAGGCCCGCAGGTAGGTCCGAGAGCGCGCTCAATCGCGCGGAAACCCGGCCATTGACGAACACGATCCGCGGCGACGGGATGCCCGCGACCCAGGCCGTGTCCTCCGGTGCCGGCTGCGGCGCGGCGAACGCGCGTCGCTCGAGCGCGCGCAGGCTCGTGTATTTCCATGCTTCCACGCGCGGACCGGGCAGGCCGTCGCGGCGCAGCGCTTCGAAGGCCTCGCGACGCAGCGGCGAAAGTGCGCCGGCGTCGCGGGAGGGCAACGTGTCGAACGGCGCGGTCAGGCTGTCGAGCAATGCGCTCATGTCAGGCGTCGACCCCGGGCGCCACGCGGTCCTTCAGCCACGCATAGCCGTGCTGCTCGAGCTCGAGCGCGAGTTCGGGGCCGCCGGTCTCCACGATGCGGCCCTCGGCGAGCACGTGCACCACGTCGGGCCGGATGTAGTCGAGCAGGCGCTGGTAGTGGGTGATCACGAGGAAGGCACGCTCGGGCGAGCGCAGCGCGTTGACGCCGTCGGCCACGGCCTTGAGCGCGTCGATGTCGAGGCCGGAATCGGTCTCGTCGAGGATCGCGAGCTTCGGCTCGAGCAGGGCGAGCTGGAAGATCTCGTTGCGCTTCTTCTCGCCACCGGAAAAGCCCTCGTTGACGCCCCGGTGCAGAAGCTCGTCCTTCAGGTGCAGCACGGCGAGCTTCTCGCGTACGAGCTTGAGAAACTGCATCGAGTCGAGCTCGGCCTCGCCACGCGCCTTGCGCTGCGCGTTGAGTGCCGAGCGCAGGAAGTAGGTGTTGTTAACGCCGGCGATCTCGACCGGGTACTGGAAGGCGAGGAATACGCCGGCGGCGGCGCGCTCCTCGGGTTCCAGCGCGAGCAGATCGCGGCCTTCGAACTCGATCGTGCCGTCGACGACCTCGTAGCCCTCGCGGCCGGCCAGCACGTTGCCCAGCGTGGACTTGCCCGCGCCGTTCGGGCCCATGATCGCGTGCACTTGGCCCGGCGCGAGCTCCAGCGTCAGGCCCTTAAGGATCTCCTTGCCGGCGACGCGGACGTGGAGGTTTTCGATCTTCAGCATCGTTTCGATTCCGGTGAATTCATGCGGTGCGGCGCGTGGAACGTGCGTGCGCGGCTCAGCCGACGCTGCCTTCCAGGCTCACTTCCAGAAGCTTCTTCGCCTCGACGGCGAATTCCATCGGCAACTCGCGGAAGACCGACTTGCAGAAGCCGTCGACGATCATCGACACGGCGTCTTCCTGCGAGATGCCGCGCGAGCGGCAGTAGAACAGCTGGTCGTCGCTGATTTTCGACGTCGTCGCTTCGTGTTCCACCTTCGCGCCCGGGTTGCGCACCTCGATGTACGGGAAGGTGTGGGCGCCGCACTTCTTGCCGATCAGCAGCGAGTCGCACTGCGTGTAGTTGCGCGCGTCCTCGGCGGTGCGCTCGACGCGCACCAAGCCGCGGTAGGTGTTCTGACCGCGCCCGGCGCTGATGCCCTTGCTCACGATCTTGCTCTTCGTGCGCTTGCCGACGTGGATCATCTTGGTGCCGGTGTCGGCCTGCTGGCGGTGGTGCGTCAGCGCGACCGAATAGAACTCGCCAACGGAGTCGTCGCCGATCAGCACGCAGCTCGGGTACTTCCAGGTGATCGCGGAACCGGTCTCCACCTGCGTCCAGCTGATCTTGCTCTTCGCGCCGCGGCACTCGCCGCGCTTGGTCACGAAGTTGTAGATGCCGCCGACGCCGTTCTCGTCGCCGGGGTACCAGTTCTGCACGGTGCTGTACTTGATCTCCGCGCCTTCCAGCGCGACCAGCTCGACGACGGCCGCGTGCAACTGGTTCTCGTCGCGCATCGGCGCGGTGCAGCCTTCGAGGTAGGAGACGTAGGCGCCGTCCTCGCAGACGATCAGCGTGCGCTCGAACTGGCCGCTGCCGCTGGCGTTGATGCGGAAGTACGTCGACAGCTCCATCGGGCAGCGCACGCCCTTGGGGATGAAGACGAAGCTGCCGTCCGAGAACACGGCGGAGTTGAGTGCGGCGAAGAAGTTGTCGCCCACCGGCACCACGCTGCCGAGGTACCGGCGCACGAGGTCCGGATACTCGCGGACCGCCTCGGACATCGACATGAAGATGACGCCCTTCTCGGCCAGCTCCTTGCGGAACGTGGTGCCGACCGACACCGAGTCGAACACGGCGTCGACCGCGACGCCCGCGAGCTTCGCGCGCTCATGCAGCGGCACGCCGAGCTTGTCGTAGGTGTCGAGGAGCTCCTTCGGCACGTCGTCGAGCGACTTGTACTTCGGGCCCTTGGGCGCGGAGTAGTAGCTCAGCGCCTGGAAGTCGATCGGCGCGAGCTCGACCTTCGCCCAGTTCGGGGGCGTCATGGTGAGCCAGTGGCGGTACGCGGCCAGGCGCCAGTCCGTCATCCACTCCGGCTCCTCCTTCTTGGCGGAGATGGCGCGGATGATGTCCTCGCTCAGGCCGGCCGGGAACGTGTCCGACTCGATGTCGGTGACGAAGCCGGCCTCGTAGCGTCGGCCGAGCTGCTGGTGGATCTCGGCATTGGCGATGTGTTCGTTCATGGGGTACCTCAGGCGCTCGCGAGGCGCACGTCGATGCGTCGCGCGGCGCGTGGATCGGGTTCCGGCTCGAGCATGTCCTGCAGCGTGATGCCGCGCAGGGACTGCACGATGACGTCGTTGATGCGGCGCCAGTTGCGGCGCATGCCGCAGGACGACTCCAGGCCGCAGTTGCCGTCGTGGACGCTGCAGTCGGTGACCGCGAGCGGGCCTTCCATCGCCTCGATCACGTCGATCAGCGCGACGTCGCGGGCCGGCCGGGCCAGCCGGTAGCCGCCGTGCGCGCCACGGAAGCCTTCGACCAGCGCGGCCTGCGCGAGCGGCTTGAGCACCTTGCTGACGGTGGTGGCCTCGAGCCCGGCGCGCTCGGCGATGTCCGAGGCGCTGAGCACCTCGCCGGGCGAGGCGGCAAGCACGCTCAGCACCACGGCGGCGTAGTCGGTGAGTCGGGTGATCCGCAGCATCGGAGGGGCCCGTCGCGGGAATTGAATACGGACCGGAATTGTACGATTTAACCGCCCGGGCCGCCACGGCCGCTCCCGCGGCCGGTGGGCCAGGCGTGGCGTGGATGACCGCGGCGTGCAAGCGCGGCAGAATGCGGCTCCCCTCCAGCCGGTCCACCGCATGCCCAGCAAGATCGTCGCCCGCCGCTCCGCCATCCACGGCACCGGCGTGTTCGCCACGGCGCCGATCGCCAAGGGCGAGCGCATCATCGAGTACAAGGGCGAGCGCCGCACGCACGAGGACGTCGATGCCGGTGACGAAGGCTCGGCCGAGTCGGGCCACACCTTCCTGTTCACGCTGAACGACGAGTACGTGATCGACGGCGCCCGCCGCGGCAACGTCGCCAAGTGGATCAACCACAGCTGCGCGCCGAACTGCGACTCGATCATCGAGGAAGCCGAGGGCGACGATCGCACCCGCGACCGCGTGTTCATCGAGGCGAAGAAGGCGATCAAGCCGGGCGAGGAGCTGACGTACAACTACGGCATCACGCTGGGCGAACCGCATACCGCCCGCCTCAAGAAGATCTGGGGCTGCATGTGCGGGCAGAAGAACTGCACCGGCACGATGCTGCAGCCCAAGCGCAAGCCGGCGGCGAAGAAGGCCGCCGCGAAGAAGGCCGCGAAGCCGGCGTCGCCCGCGCGCGGCGACCGTGCGGGCAAGGCAACGCGCAAGCGCGCGTGACGGAACGGGGACGCGCGTCGTCCCCGGCCATGACCATCGACCCTCGGCCGCCCCCGCGCGGCCGGCTACGCTGCGGCGCCCAACGGCACCCGTGCCCGTCCGGATACGCCGCATGCCCGTTACGTCCCGCGCGCTGCTCGCGCTCGCCATCTTCCTGCCGCTTCCGTCGCTGGCCGCGGCGATCAAGGTCGACGGCCGCATCGACCCGGCCGAGTGGGCCGACGCCCGCCGCATCACCGATTTCCGCCTGACGCAGCCGCTGTCCCGCGTCGCGGCGCCGTACCCGACCGAGGCCTGGATCAAGGCGACGCCCGATGGCCTCGCCGTGGCGTTCCGCAGCGAGCAGCCGGCGGGCATCGAACGGCGCCGCCAGCGCTTCCAGCGCGACCAGGGCGGGCCGGTCGACCGGGTGAACCTGTACGTCGATTTCGACGGCGACGGCCGCGCCGGCTACAACTTCATGGTGTCGCTCTCGGACAGCATCGAGGACGGCACGATCACCAACGAGAACCAGTTCAACCACGACTGGGATGGCGCATGGCGCCACGCGGTCACGGAAGACGACGCCGGCTGGTCGGCCGAGATCCTCGTTCCCTGGTACATCGCGCCGATGCAGCAGACCGCCTCGGACACGCGGCGGATCAAGGTGCAGCTCGACCGCGTGGTCGGCGTCACCGGCGAGCGCATGTCGTGGCCGGCCGTCAGCTACACCGAGCCGCGCTACCTCACGGCGTTCGAGCCGATCGACATTCCGAAGTACAGCCAGTCGTTGCTCGCGGTGACTCCGTACGTGGTGGGCGTGCTGGACAACGTGGCCGGTCGCACGGACTTCGATGCCGGCGCGGACGTGTTCTGGAAGCCGAACGGGCAGTTCCAGCTGTCGGCCACGCTCAATCCCGACTTCGGCCAGGTCGAGAGCGACCAGCTCGTCGTGAACTTCGGCGCGGTGGAGACGTTCTTCAGCGACAAGCGTCCGTTCTTCACCGAGAACCAGAGCTTCTTCGACGTGCCGTTCGGCTCGCTCGGCAACGCGAACCGGCTCATCTATACGCGCCGCGTCGGCGGCACGCGCGACGACGGCGAGGGCGCCGGCGACGTGACCGCGGCGGTGAAGCTCAACGGCAGCGCGGCAGGCATCAACTACGGGGTGTTCGCGGCCACGGAGGCCGACGAGGTCGGCCGCGACTTCTACGCGCTGCGCGCCACGCGCGATCTCGGCACGCAGGGCTTCGGCGCGATGCTCACGCGCGTCGACCGTCCGTACTTCGACCGGGTGGCGACCGTCGGCGAGTTCGACCATCGCTGGGCCCCGGCGAACGGGCTCACCCTGCGTACGACGCTGGTGGCCTCCGACGTCGAGCAGGCCGGCCGCTCGATCCGCGACACCGGCGGCCAGCTGCGCATCGACCACGATTTCGGTGCCGGTCGCCGCCAGCAGCTCTACCTGCTGCATACCGGCGATCGCCTGCAGCTCAACGACTTCGGCTACCTCGACCGCAACAACTTCAACTACGCGCGCTACGAGATCTCCAAGCGCTTCACCGACCTGCCGGCCTCGTCGCCCTACGCGAGCCACCAGTGGCGCTTCGCGACGTCGCGGCGCATGAACGATCACGGGCTGCTGATTGCCGATGCGATCGCCGTCAACCGCTCCAGCGAGACTCGTGACGGCGGGAGCGAGTTCGTCGAAGTGGCCGGCTACAGCGCGGGGCACGACGACCTGGTGACGCGCGGCCATGGCGCCGTGCGCCTGCCCGCGCGGCCGTACGCGTTCTACGAGCGCGATTTCTCGCGCCGCGGTCGCTGGGGGTTCTACGCCAATGCGCAGTACGCGGCGGAAGGGCTGGGCGGCTGGAAGAAGGGCCGCATCGCCACGGAAGTATCGTCGCGCTACTACTTCAGCGACAGCGCCAACCTCGGGTTCTCGCTGTCGCTGCAGCACAACCCGGACTGGCTGCTGTGGCGCGGCGAGCGCGGCGGCGGTGCGCCGTCGCTGGCGACCTACCGCTCGAACCAGATCTTCGCGTCCGCCGCCGGCACCTGGCTGATCGGCCCGCGGCAGGAGCTGCGCGTCAAGCTGGAGTCGATCGGACTCGATGCACGCGCGCTGCGGTCGTACACGTTGTCGCCGGACGGGCGCGCGATGCCGGTCGCGTTGCGCCATGACGATTTCGGACTCGGCAACCTCGGCTTCCAGGTGCGCTACCGCTACGAGCTCGCGCCGTTGTCCGACCTGTACATCGCCTACGTGCGCGGCGGCAGCCTGTTCGAGGAACGCCTCGATGGCGAGTTCCGCGCGGGCCGCCAGCTGCTCGACGCCTTCGAGCTTCGCGACAGCGAGCAGTTGCTGGTGAAGCTCGCCTACCGCTTCGACATCTGATCGGTCGCGCGGGCGACGGACTTCGGTGCGGCGAGCGCATCGCGCCACGCGGACGGCGGCACGATGGCGAGCCCGTGCTCGCGCGCCATGCGACCGGCCATGCGCAGCAGCTCGGCATCGCGCGTGAGCAGCGCGCGGGCCCGGGCGGCGACGGCGATCTCGAGGAAGGCCTGGTCGTCGGGGTCGCGGCAGCGCGGCAGCCGCATCGCTGGCACGTCGATCGTCGTCGCGAGCGACCGGGCCACGGCGAGATGCGCCGCGGCGGCCTCGCCATCGAGCGCGAGCGCGTCATAGCCGAGCACCCGCGAGAGTTCGTCGAGCGCCCGCGCGTCCACGGCGATGCGCACGCGCCCGGTGCGTACGTCGTCGGTCAGTCCGTTGAGCGATGGATCGCGGAACACCAGCAGATCGAGCCACGCGTTCGTGTCGAGCACGAGCGTGGGCGGTGCGCGCATCGCCGCCTCAGGGCGCCACGTCGCGCACGGCCGCCGACATGATCCGCCAGTTGCCCGCGGGGCCGCGCTGCACGGTGTAGGTGGCGATGACATGGCGATCGCTGCCGTCATCGGCCTTTCCTCGCACGTCCACCGGCACGGTGATGCGCCCGCCGGCGTCGGTGGAGGGCGCGCCGACGCCGGCGTCGAAGGGCGCATTGCGGGCGAGCTGCAGCACCGCGGAGTCGTTCGGCGTCGTCGACCACATCGTCTGCCCGCGTGCGAGCGCGCCCGACCCGAGCGCCGCCATGTATTGCGTGACCAGGTTCGCGGCCGCGGCCGCGTCGGCGGCCGACGGCGGGGGCGGCGCGGGCGAGGGCACCGGCGCGTCCGTGGCGTTGTCGACGGGCGTGTCGCCGGCGAGCGCGGTGTCGTCGACGGGTGCGGGCAGCGCGGGCGCATCGACGGGCGTCGTCGTGGCGACGGCGTCGGCGGGCACCTCGCGCGGCGGAGGCGGCGAGGTCGGCATCCCGGTCACGCTGGTGCCGGGCGCCGCCTCGGGCGCCGGCAGGGTGCCGGCGGGCGCATCGTCGACGGCCGAGGGCACGCCCTTCGACGCGCCGCGGTCGTCCCCGCGGCACGCGGCAAGCGCGAGCGGCAATGCGAACGCGAGCAGCACGCCCGCGACGCGGCGATCAGTCGCCGAGCTTGACCACCACCTGCCCGTCCTCAATTTTCGTCCCCTCGACGCGGCGCGCACCCAGGCGGCCGATCAGCGAATCGTCGAACTGGTAGATCGGTTCCTTCTGCGACCAGTCCGACAGCCAGTCGTTGAGCGCGGCGCGCAGCGTGTCGCCCATGCGACCGCCGAGCGAACCGACCTCCACGTTCTCGATGCGCGGCTCGAAAAGATGCAGGCCGCGCGTGGCCGGATCGTAGCGCAGCGCGCTGGTCAGCGTGAACGAACCGTCGGGGTTGCGCGACGCGCGACCGAGCGCGCCGACGGCCATGTCGAAATCGACCTGCAGCCGTCGCTCACCGGGCGGAATGGAGAGGCGCGGGTTCATCAGCGTGAGCGTCACCAGGCCGCCGAGCTTCTGGTAATCGCGGGGAAAGCGCTTGACCAGCCGTTCCTGCAGCTGCGGTTGGCTGAACGTGATCGAGTCGCCGAGTAGCGCGGTGACGGTCGAGCACGCGGTGGTGAGGAACAACGCCGCGGACGCGGCGAAGACGAGGGCGGGCAGGACTCGACGCATGGGGATCTCCAAGCAATGCGCGCACGTTGCGGCGCCGAAAGTGAATGAGAAGTCAGCGTGCGACGGCCGCGACGCGCGTCTTCACGGAATCACGCCGCGTCGACCGGGAGGCTTGTCTGCGGACTGTTCCGGAGCGCCGCCATGCACCGACTCGCGACGTCGATCGCCCTGCTGCTTCTGACCCTGCCGCTGTGCGTATCGGCGCAGGAAGTTCGCCTGCGCGGCATGTTCAGCCTGGTGCGTGCACCCGCCGCCGACACGCGCCCGCCGACGGGCGAGGCACGCGCCGTCGTCGACGAGGACGGCCGCGTGCGCGTCGACCTCGTGGTGGCGGGGCTGACCGAGCGCGCCACGTCAGCGACGCTGCACACGGGCGACGCCGGCGAGAACACGGAGCAGGTGGCGCGGCTGGATGTCGCGGCGGACGACGGCGAAGCGCGCGTCATCGGCGGTCGCGTCGACCTGACGCCGCTGGTCGCGCAACAGGTGCGGGCGGGAAGCGCCTACATCGTGCTGCGCACGAGCGAGCATCCGGATGGCTTCCTGCGCGCGCAGCTCGCGCCGCAGGCGCGGACGTTGGGGTCGGTGTCGAACGGCCCGTGACTCTTCACTTCGCGTAAACGGCGGCTGAGCGGTTCCAGCGGATCGGGCCCAATTCAGGATGCGGTAATCGCGCCACCCCGACGATGCCCCTGCGCCATCCCGGCGTCAGGAGCCTTCAATGAAGCACGTCACCGCCAGCGTCCTCGCGCTCGCCCTGACCGCCACCGCGGGTACGGCGTCGGCACAGCAGTACTCGTCCTACCCGTCGAACGGCTACGGCTCGCAGGGCTCGTACTCCGATTACGCCCGCGTGGTGCGCGTGACGCCGGTCTACGACTCGCGCGGCGCCTATGCGGCCAGCACCGGCGGCCAGCGCTGCACCGAGAGCCGCACGTACTCGGGTTACGGCAACGACCGCTACTACGACCCGAACGACCGCAATGGGGACGGCTACCCGGACGACCGCTACTACGGCGATACCTACGGCCGCGACCCCTACGGCAACGTGCGCCAGCCGACGCAGGGCGGCAGCACGGCGGCGACGGTGATCGGCGGCATCGTGGGCGCGGTGGTCGGCAGCCAGGTCGGCGGCGGCAGCGCGCGCTACGCCACGTCCGCGATCGGCACGATGGTCGGCAGCCAGGTCGGCAAGCAGATCTACGACAACGCGCATCGCCAGCCGGCGCGCGTGGGCCGCGTGGTGACCTGCGACCCGATGTACGACCGCGACTACCAGACCGGCCGCAACGTCTCGATGTACGACGTGACGTACGAGTACGGCGGTCGTCAGTACACCACCCGCACGAGCTACGACCCGGGCAGCCGGATCCGCGTGCGCGTGGATGTGCATCCCGAGTAATCGGGCGACGCGTGATCGAAAAGGCCGGCGGATGCCGGCCTTTTCATTGGTGCCTCAGTCCTCTTCGACCTTCGGCCGGTAGCTTTCGACCAGCTTCTGCTGGACGTTCGCCGGCACCGGCTCGTAATGGCTGAAGTCCATCGAGTAGCGCCCGCGACCGGCGGTGATCGACTTCAATTCCGCCGCGAAGCCTTCCAGTTCCGACAGCGGCACCTGCGCCTTCACCGACACCTCGCCGCGTGAACCGTCGGTGCCGAGGATGCGCGCGCGCTTGCCGGCGAGGTGGCCGCTGACATCGCCCATGTTCGCCTCGGGCGCGACCACCTCGAGGTCGACGATCGGCTCCAGCACCTGCGGCCGCGCCTTCAGCACGGCGTCGACGAACGCGCGCTTGCCCGCGGTGACGAACGCGACCTCCTTGCTGTCGACGGGGTGGTGCTTGCCGTCGTACACGGTCACGCGCACGTCCTGGAGCGGATAGCCGGCGACGGCGCCGCTCGACAGCGCCTGCCGCACGCCTTTCTCCACCGCCGGGATGAACTGGCCGGGGATCGTGCCGCCCTTCACCTCGTCGGCGAACTCGAAGCCTCGGCCACGATCGAGCGGCTCGATGCGCAGGAACACTTCGCCGAACTGGCCCGCGCCCCCGGTCTGCTTCTTGTGCCGGTGATGGCCTTCGGCCCGGGTCGACACCGTCTCGCGATAGGCGATGCGCGGCGGGCGCGACTTCACTTCGACGCCGTAGCGCTCCTTCAGTCGATCGAGGTTGATGCGCAGGTGCAGGTCCGACAGCCCGCGCACGATCGTCTCGTTGGTCTCGACGATGTGCTCGACCTGGAAGCAGGGATCCTCCTCGGCTAGCTTGTGCAGCGCGGTCGCGAGCTTCTGCTCCTGGCCCTTGCTGGCGGCGTCGACGGCGAGGCCGAACATCGGCTTCGGGAACGCGAGCGGCGCGAGGTGGATCTGGTCCTCGTCGTGGCTGTCGTGCAGCACGGCGTCGAAATGCAGGTCCTCGACCTTCGCCACCGCCGCGATGTCGCCCGGGATCGCCTGGTCGACCTCCACGTGCTCCTTGCCGCGCAGCTTGAACAGGTGGCCGACGCGGAAGGGCTTGCGGCCGTCGTCGACGAACAGCTGCGTGTCCTTCTTCACCGTGCCCTGGTAGACGCGGAATACGCCGAGCTTGCCGACGAACGGGTCGTTGACGATCTTGAAGACGTCGGCGATGACATGCGCCGAAGGATCGGGCTTCGCGTCGACCGGCTCGGCGTCGGCGCCGCGCACGAACGGCGGCGGGTTGGCCTCGCCGGGGTGCGGGAACAGGCGCTCGGTAACGTCGAGCAGTTCGCGCACGCCCACGCCGCTGCGGGCCGAGCAGAACAGCACGGGCACGAGGTGGCCCTCGCGCAGGCACTGTTCGAAGGCGTCGTGCAGCTCCTGCCCGGACAGGCCGCCCTCGCCGAGGTCGAGGTAGTGCTCCATCACCGTCTCGTTCACCTCGACCACCTGGTCGATGATCTTCTGGTGCCAGTCGGCGACCGGGCCGAAATCGCTGTCGCCGTCCGCGGTGCCGAAGCAGTCGACCACGGCGGTGCCGCCGCTCGCCGGGAGGTTCAGCGGCA
Source organism: Cognatilysobacter segetis (assembly GCF_004359965.1). Taxonomy (GTDB): domain Bacteria; phylum Pseudomonadota; class Gammaproteobacteria; order Xanthomonadales; family Xanthomonadaceae; genus Cognatilysobacter; species Cognatilysobacter segetis. Next base: position 11,697 of record NZ_SMRQ01000009.1, read on the forward strand.
GGCATTCGTTGCCGAAGGTTTCGCGCAGCTCTTCCAGCAGCGCACGGCAGTCGCCGTGGTCGATCTTGTTGACGACGATGGCGCGGCACAGCCCGCGGTTCTTCGCGTAGTCCATCATCCGGCGCGTGCCGTATTCGATGCCCGCGTCGCAGGCGACGACCACCGCGACCGTCTCCACCGCCGCGAGCGCAGAGAGCGCCGGGCCGCGGAAATCGGGATAGCCGGGCGTGTCGATCAGGTTGACGTGGATGGACGCGTGGTCGGTGCTGGCGATGCCGACGTCGATCGAGTGGCCGCGCTGCTTCTCGATCGGGTCGAAGTCCGACACCGTGCTGCCGCGCTCGATGCTGCCTGCCGCCTGGATCGCGCCGCCGGCATGCAGCAGGGCTTCGAAGAGCGTGGTCTTGCCGGCGCCGGGGTGGCCCGCGAGGGCCACGTTTCGGATCTGTTCGGTGGTGTAAGCCATGTCCGGAGCTCCTTGTGGGGGAAGGGGAGCAGCCGTCCGGGGGCGTCTGAAGTCGGCGTCATGTCCGGCCGCATCGCGGGCCGAGGGAGCGGTCCGGGATGCGCCGTCATGGCTGTCCGCGAGCACGCCTGCGCGGTCGCGCGGCGGGCCGTCATGGCGGGGCTGTCGCGACGATAGCGCGTGCCCGTTCAGCCGTCGCGTTGCGCTGCACAAGCGCGCCGCCGCGCTCACGGGGACTTTCTGTCTGGCGCGTAGCCTGCGCCTCTCCCCTGTTCAGGAGACACGTCCGATGGCCATCACCCGCCACGCCACCGCCCGCTGGGAGGGCGACCTCAAGTCCGGCAGCGGCCGCCTCAACACCTCGCAGAGCGGCCTGCTTCAGGACACCCGCTACGGCTTCAATTCGCGCTTCGGCGACGAGAAGGGCACGAACCCGGAAGAGCTGATCGCGGCGGCCCATGCCGGCTGCTTCGCCATGGCGCTCTCGGCGCTGCTGACCGAAGCCGGCCACCCGCCCACCTTCATCGAATCGCGGGCGAACGTGGAGCTGTCGATGGACGGCGGCCCGCACGTCGCGCAGATCCGCCTGGGCGTGCGCGGGGAGGCACCCGGCGTGTCGCCCGAGCAATTCCGGACCTACGCGGAGCAGGCGAAGGCCAATTGCCCGATCTCCAAGGCGCTGGCCTCGGTGCCGATCTCGCTCGAGGTGGAGGGCTGAGGCTGCGCGGCTACCAGTCGATCGAACCGGTCACGACGGTGCGGACGTGGCCGCCCGACCACACGTCGCCGGCCGCGTCGACCTGCAGTTGCAGGCGCGCGTCGAAGCCGACCTCGCGGCCCTGGCTCACCGTGTAGCGTCCGTCGCGGCCGGGCAGGCGATCGTTCTGCGCGAGCCAGGCGGCCAGCGTCGCGTTCGCCGCGCCCGACGCGGCGTCCTCGAACTGCGCCGGCGCGCCGACGAATGCGCGCACGACGAGGTCGTAGTCGCCGCCCGCATCGGCCTTCGCGAAGGCGCAGACGCCCATGCTTTCGCTGCGGGTGGCGAGCTGGGAGATCGCACCCCATGCCGGTTCGAGCGCGCGCAGGCTCGCCTCGTCGGCCAGCTCGACCAGCCACCAGCGACGGCCGCCGTCCATCAGGGCGGGCGGCAGCGCGCCGAGCCGCATGCCGGCGATCGCGCGCGCGATGCGCGGATCGTCCGGCGTCGCGGTTTCCACCAGCCGCGCGCGTGGCGTGCGTACGGCGATCGTGCGCGCCGCGCCGACGCCGTCGACGCGCAGCGGCAACGTGCCGGCGAGGCCTTCCTGCATCAGCACGCCGTCGCGCGGTTGTGCCAGGCCGGCCTGGAGCACCACGTGCGCGGTGCCCACGCTCGGATGCCCGGCGAAGGGCACCTCGCGGCGCGGACTGAACATGCGGATGCGATAGCTCGCCTCCGCGCTCGTCGGCGGGAACACGAACGTGGTCTCGGGTAGGCGGGTCCAGCGCGCGATCGCCTGCATCGCATCGTCGTCGAGGCCCTCGGCATCGAGCACCACGGCGAGCGGATTGCCGGCGCCGGGCCGGTCGGCGAAGACATCGAGCTGGATATAGCGACGGGTCATGACGGCAGGAATAGCGCTCACCATGTGACGGTGCCGCGGACCACCGCCTGCACGCGGCCGCCGATCCAGGCCTCGCCGTCGCTGTCGACCCGCACGTCGACGCGGCCGTCGCGGCCCACTTCGCGGCCCTGGCTGGCCACGTAGCGCCCGCCCCGGGACAGGCGGCCGGCGTCGGCCAACGCGGCGGCGATCGTGGCGTTCGCGCTGCCGGTCACGGGATCCTCGGGAATGCCGTCCGCGGGGCAGAACGCACGCACCACGCGGTCGTAGCCCACGCCGCCGTCGGCCTCGGCGAATACCGCGAGGCCGACCGCCGAATCCGCGGTGAGTGCCGTGATCGCCGCGAGGTCGGGCCGCATCGTGCGCACCGCGGCCTCGTCGGCGAGTTCGACGACCCACCAGTGCGGGCCGTTGTCCCACAGCGCGGGTGCCAGCGGTCCGCGGCGCAGGCCGGCGAGCGCGGCGTCGAGCAACGGTCCGGCGCCCTCGGGACCGGCGATCCGCCGCGCGCGCGGTGCGCGCACGCGGATCGCGCGGCCTTCGCCGACGTCGACGGGCAACTGCCCGGCCGCGCAGTCCTGCACCAGCGACCGGCGATCCGCCGTTGCGACGCCCGCCTCGATCGCCGCCCACGCGGCACCCACGCTCGGGTGGCCCGCGAACGGCAGCTCCTGCCGCGGCGTGAAGATGCGCACGCGGTAGTCGGCGCCTTCGCCGGGCGGCAACAGGAAGATCGTCTCGGACAGATTCGTCCAGTTCGCAAACGCCTGCATCGCGGCCGTGTCGAGGCCATCGGCATCGACCACCACCGCGAGCGGATTGCCCGCGCCGGGGCGATCGGCGAACACGTCGAGTTGGAGGAAACGGCGCTGCGTCATGGAATCGGCGTCCGGATCGGGGGCGCGCATTGTCGCCGGCCACGGGCGGGCCCGTCATCGAATAAAATCGCGCGTTCCCATGAGCGCGCGAGCCCGGCCGGGCCGCGCGCTTCCACGTCCGCCCGCGGCGTCGCCGCACGGCTCTCCAGGAAACCTCGTGACCGCTTCGACGCGCTGGGTGGTACTCAAGTTCGGTGGCACTTCCGTGTCCCGCCGGACCCGTTGGGACACCATCGGGCGACTCGCGGCCAAACGCGCCACGGACGAAGGGCTGCGGGTGCTCGTGGTGGTGTCCGCGCTGTCGGGCGTGACCAACGAGTTGCAGGCGATCGCGAACACCGGCGCCGGTGCCACCACCGCGTCGAGGATCGACGCGCTCATCGCGCGCCATCGTGAGTTCTGCGCGGAACTGGGTCTGGACGCCGACGTCGTGCTGGGCGAACGGCTCGCGGCCCTGCGCGCGCTCGCGGCGGATCCCCGTGCCGTCGATCGCGGCCTCGACTGGCAGGCCGAGGTGCTGGGGCAGGGCGAGTTGCTGTCGTCGACGCTCGGCGTCGCCTACCTGCGCTCGCAGGGGCTCGACATCGGCTGGTGCGACGCGCGCGAGTGGTTGAACGCCGTGGCGCTGCCGAACGCGAGCGACTGGGCCGGGCGCCTGTCGGTGAACTGCCAGCACCGCACCGATCGCGACTTCGCCGAGCGCTTCACCGCGCAGCCGACGTCCATCGTGCTGACGCAGGGCTTCATCGCGCGGCATGGCGACGGCGGCACCGCGATCCTCGGCCGCGGCGGTTCCGACACCTCGGCCGCGTATTTCGGCGCGCTGCTCGGCGCCGCGCGCGTCGAGATCTGGACCGACGTGCCGGGCATGTTCACCGCCAATCCGCGCGAAGTGCCGGACGCGCGCCTTCTGGCCCGCCTCGATTACGCCGAAGCGCAGGAAATCGCGACCACCGGCGCGAAGGTGCTGCATCCGCGCTCGATCGGACCGTGCCGCGACGCCAACGTGCCGATGGCGATCCTCGACACCGAGCGCCCCGAGCTGCCCGGCACGCGCATCGACGCGTCCGCGGCGACGGTGCCGGGCGTCAAGGCGATCAGCCGGCGCAACGGCATCGTGCTGGTGTCGATGGAATCGGTGGGCATGTGGCAGCAGGTCGGCTTCCTCGCCGACGTGTTCGAGCGCTTCAAGAAGCACGGCCTGTCGATCGACCTGATCGGCTCGTCGGAAACCAACGTCACCGTGTCGCTCGACCCGAGCGAGAACCTCGTCACCACCAACGTGCTGGCCGCGCTGAGCGAGGACCTCGCGCAGGTCTGCCGCGTCAAGGTGATCGCGCCCTGCGCGGCGATCACGCTGGTGGGCCGCGGCATGCGCTCGCTGCTGCACAAGCTGTCCGACGTGTGGGCCACGTTCGGGCGCGAGCGCGTGCACCTGATCTCGCAGTCGTCGAACGACCTCAACCTCACCTTCGTCGTCGACGAAGCGGACGCCGAAGGCCTGCTGCCCACGCTGCACGCCGAACTCGTGCGCGGCGGCGCAATGCCGGTGCTGGACGAGAGCGTGTTCGGCCCGGCCTGGCGCGACGTCGTGCACCGCAGTCCCGAGCGCGCGACGCCGTGGTGGATCACGCATCGCGACGCGCTGCTGCGCAAGGCGGGCGAGGGCACGCCGCGCTACCTCTACCACCTGCCGACCGTGCGCGAGCGCGCGCGCGCGCTGCTCGGCGCGGGCCCCGTCGACTGCGGCTTCTACGCGCTCAAGGCGAACGCGCATCCGGCGATTCTGCAGGCGCTGGAGGCCGAAGGCTACGGTTTCGAGTGCGTTTCGCTGGCGGAAGTCGAGCATGTGCGGCACGTGCTGCCGGGGCTCGATGCGTCGCGCATCCTGTTCACGCCGAGCTTCGCGCCGCGCCGCGAGTACGAGGCGGCGTTCCAGGCGGGCGTCAACGTCACGCTCGACAACCTGGAGATGCTCGAGCGCTGGCCGGACGTCGTGCGCGGCCGCAGTGCGTGGCTGCGTCTCGACCTCGGCCATGGCGAGGGCCACCACGAGAAGGTGAAGACCGGCGGTGCCGAGGCGAAGTTCGGCCTGCCGATCGCGCGGTTCGACGCGTTCATGGCGAAGGCGCGCACGCTCGGGCTGCGCATCACCGGCCTGCATGCGCACCTCGGCAGCGGCATCGACGATCCCGCGCACTGGCGCGAGGTCTACGGCACGCTCGCTGCACTGGCCGATTCGAGCGACGGCATCGACACCATCGACATCGGCGGCGGTTTCCCGGTGCCTTACACGCCGGATGCACGCCCGTTCGACCTCGACGCCTGGCGCGAGGGCGTGCGCGCGATCAAGTCCGCCTACCCACGCTGCCGCCTGGCGATCGAGCCGGGCCGCTACCTCGTCGCCGAGTCGGGCGCGCTGCTGCTGCGGGCGACGCAGGTGGTGGAGAAGGACGGCATCACGCGGCTCGGCCTCGATGCGGGCATGAACGCGCTGGTGCGGCCCGCGATGTACGACGCCTACCACGGCATCCACAACCTCACGCGCCTCGACGATGCGGTGCTGGCGACCTTCGACGTCGTCGGCCCGATCTGCGAGAGCGGCGACGTGCTCGGTCGCCACCGCCGCCTGCCGGCCGCCACGTGCGAGGGCGACGTCGTGCTCATCGCCGATGCCGGTGCCTACGGCATGGCGATGGCGAATACCTACAACCTGCGGCCGCTGCCGGCCGAGGACATCCTCGATGACTGACTGGCGCTTCTCGCGCGACTCCATCCGGAGCTTCCGCTTCGTACGCTGCGATTTCGACGCTGGAACGGGCGTCGCGCGGCTCGTCTATGCGTTCGACGACGGCCCGGAGCTGATCGAAACGATCACCATTCCCGGCGCGCCGTTCGCGCTCGACGCACCGCGTGCCCGTGCCGTCGAACAGGCATTGCGGCTGCTGCACCTGATCGCCGGCGTGAGCTACTACAAGGCAGCGGTGCCGCGCGATATCCGCATCGAGGGCTATGCGGTCGACGCCGCGACGGCCGCGCTGCTGACCGAGGTCTACGAGAACGGCCTCGGCGAGTTCGCGTACCGCAACGGCCTGCGGCTGCGCGGCACGATCCGCTTTCCGGCGATCGGCGATGCGGCGAATCCGGCCGCCCCGGTCGGGCTGCGCGAGCATGCGCTCACCGCGATCGGCGGCGGCAAGGATTCGCTGGTCAGCATCGAGGCGCTGCGCAGCGCGGGCATCGAACAGACGGTGACGTGGATCGGCGGCTCGCAGCTGATCCAGGCCTGCGCCGAACGCACCGGCCTTCCGACGCTCAACATCGGCCGCCAGCTCGCGCCGCAGCTGTTCGAGTACAACCGCAGCGGCGCGTGGAACGGCCATATCCCCGTGACGGCGGTGAATTCCGCGATCCTCGCGCTCGCCGCGCTGCTGCATGGCGTCGACCAGGTGGTGTTCTCCAACGAGCGTTCGGCCAGCTACGGCTCGATGATCGAAGGCACCGGCGAGGTCAACCACCAGTGGTCGAAGGGCTGGGCCTTCGAGCAGGCGTTCGCGTCGCACCTGCGCTCGCACGTCGCTTCGGACCTCCGCTATTACTCGCTGCTGCGTCCGCTCAGCGAACTCGCGGTGGCGCGCCAGTTTGCGAAATCCGACCGCTACGACCAGCACTTCTCGAGCTGCAACCGCAACTTCCACATCCTCGGCGAACGTCCTGCGCAGCGCTGGTGCGGCATCTGCCCGAAGTGCCATTTCGTCTTCCTCGCGCTCGCGCCGTTCATGAGCAAGCCGCGACTGGTCGGCATCTTCGGGCGCAATCTGCTCGACGATCCGGCGCAGACGCCCGGCTTCGACGCGCTGCTGGAATACCGCGACCACAAGCCCTTCGAGTGCGTCGGTGAAGGGCAGGAATCGCGCGCGGCAATGGCGACGCTCGCGCAGCGTCCGGAATGGCGCGAGGACGCGATCGTGGAACGGTTCGCGCGCGAGGTGCTGCCGCAGCTCGGCGAGGTGCCGTCGATTCCGCCGCTGCTCGTGCTGTCGGACGAGCACGGCATCCCCGATCCGGTCTGGTCCCGCCTGCATGCGCATTTCGCAGCTTGACGGACAGCGCGTCGCGCTCTGGGGCTGGGGCCGCGAAGGCCGCGCCGCCTATCGCGCGATCCGCTCGCGCCTGCCGTCGCTTCCGCTGACGCTGTTCTGCAGCGCCGACGAAGCCGCCGACGCCCGCGCGCTCGGCGATGCCGCGCTCGCGATCGAGACGCATGTCGACGGCGCGGCGCTATCGCGCTTCGCCATCGTCGTGAAGTCGCCGGGCATCAGCCCGTACGGGCATGCCGCGACCGCCGCGCGCGAACGGGGCACGCGCTTCATCGGCGGCACCGCGCTGTGGTTCGGGGAACACGCCGGCCACGATGGCGTCGTGACGAACGCGGTCTGCGTCACCGGCACGAAGGGCAAGAGCACCACGACGTCGCTGCTCGCGCACCTGCTGCGCAGCGGCGGGCATCGCACCGCGCTCGCCGGCAACATCGGCCTGCCATTGCTCGAGCTGCCGGACGCCACACCGCCGCCGGCGTACTGGGCCATCGAGCTGTCGAGCTACCAGACCGGGGATGTCGCCGCGGGTGGCGCGCGGCCCGACGTCGCGGTCGTGCTGAATCTGTTTCCCGAGCATCTGGACTGGCACGGCTCGCAGGCGCGCTACGTCGAGGACAAGCTCGCCCTGGTGACGCAGGCACGGCCGCGCATCGCCGTGTTGAATGCCGCCGATCCCGTGCTGTCGGGCCTGCAATTGCCGGGCGTCGATATCCGCTGGTTCGGCGATGAGCGCGGCTGGCACCTGCGCGGCGACGTGCTGCACCGTGGCGACGAGCGGGTGCTCGACACGCTCGGCCTGCCGCTGCCCGGCCGCCACAACCGCGGCAACCTGGCGGCGGTGCTCACCGCGATCGAAGCGCTCGGTCTGGACGCGCGACCGCTGGCCGCCGCGGCCTTCGACTTCCGCCCGCTGCCGCACCGCCTGCAGACGCTCGGCGAGCGCGACGGCGTCACCTATGTCAACGATTCGATCAGCACCACGCCACATGCCACGCTGGCGGCGCTCGAGTGCTTCGCCGGGCGCGGCGTCGCGCTGCTCGTGGGCGGGCACGACCGCGGGCTCGACTGGTCCGGGTTCGCGGACGCGATGAAGTCGCGTGCGCCGCGCGCGATCGTGACGATGGGCGCGAACGGGCCGCGCATCTTCGAGCTGCTGCGGCCGGTGGCCGACGCCGGGGGCTGGTCGCTGTCGCAGGCGGCGGACCTCGGCGACGCCATGGCGCGGGCGACTAACGCGCTCCGGGGCGCGCCGTCGCCGGTGGTGCTGCTGTCGCCGGGTGCGCCGAGCTTCGGTGCCTACCGCGACTACGTCGACCGCGGCCGAGATTTCGCCCGGCGTGCCGGCTTCGACCCGGACCTGATCAGCACCATCCCCGGCCTCGGGATCGGCTGAGCCTCCACGCCGACGGGGTCCGGCCGGCGCTACGCTCCGGCCTTCCCACCGTGTGGAGTCGACCATGAACCTCCGATACCGACTGCGCATCGCACTCGCCGCCGGCTGCGTGCTGGTCGCTGCCCAGGCGCCGGCCGCCGTGCGCACGCGCGACATCGCCTGGACCGTCGGCGGCCAGGCGTTCCAGGGCGTGCTCGTCTACGACGACGCGGGCGCGGCCCGCCGCCCGGGACTGGTGATGGTGCCGAACTGGATGGGCGTCAACGCTTCCGCCGTCGAGAAGGCCAAGCGGGTCGCGGGCCGCGACTACGTGGTGCTCGTCGCGGATGTCTACGGACGCGGTCTCCGGCCCCGCAATGCGCAGGAGGCGGGCGCGGCCGCGGGTGCACTGAAGGCGGATCGACCGAAGCTGCGCGCCCGCATGCTCAAGGCGGTGGACGTGCTGCGCGCGCAGTCCGGGAATGCGCCGATCGATGCGAGGCACGTGGGCGTGTTCGGTTTCTGCTTCGGCGGCACCGCGGCGCTCGAGCTCGTGCGCGGGGGCGCAGCGGTCGACGGCGTGGTCACACTGCATGCGGGCCTCGATGCGCCAACGCGCGCGCCGGCGCGTGGCGCGAAGTCGCCCGTGCTCGTGCTGAACGGCGCGGCCGACAAGTCCGTCAGCCGCGACGACGTGGCGCGCCTGCAGGCGGAGCTGACCGCGGCGGGCGCCGATTGGCAGTTCGTCGATTTCGGTGGCGCCGCGCACTGCTTCGCCGAAGCCGATGCCGGCAACGACCCGAACAGCAATTGCCGCTACGACCCGCGCCAGGCGCCGCGCGCGTACCGCATGATGGGCGACTTCTTCCGCGAGCGCTTCGCGGCGGCGCGTGGCGCGCCGGCGAAGTAAACCGGGCGATCAGGCGTCGCGGTTGACCGCGTAACGCGCAAGGCCACGCAGCGCGTCGGTGTACGGGTTGGCGGGCAGGCCCTTCAGGCTCGCCTCGGCCCTGTCGGCATACGCTTCGGCCCGGGCGCGGCTGTAGTCGAGCCCGCCGGTGCCGCGGATGGCCGCGACGACCTCGGGCAGGGCGTCGACGTCGCCCGCGCTGACGATGTCGCGCAACCGCGCGGAGGTAGCCGCGTCGCTGTGTGCGATCGCGTGGATGAGTGGCAGCGTCGCCTTGCCCTCGGCGAGATCGTCGCCCAGGTTCTTGCCGAGCACATCCGCGTCGGCCGCGTAGTCGAGCACGTCGTCGGCGATCTGGAACGCGTAGCCGAGGTCGAGCCCGAACGCCTCGAGCGCGTCGCAGTCCGCTTCCGACGCATCCGCCAGCAGCCCGCCCAGCCGGGTCGCGGCGGCGAACAGCACGGCGGTCTTGCGCTCGATGACCCGTAGGTAGGCGGCCTCGTCGGTGTCGGGGTTACGGATGTGCAGCAGTTGCAGCACCTCGCCCTCCGCGATGCGGTTGGTGGTGTCGGCGAGGATCTGCATCACCTCCATCCGCTGCAGTTCGACCATCAGCTGGAAGCTGCGCGAATACAGGAAGTCGCCGACCAGCACGCTGGCCGCGTTGCCCCAGACCGAATTGGCCGTGCGGCGGCCTCGGCGCATGTCCGACTCGTCGACGACATCGTCGTGCAGCAGCGTGGCGGTGTGGATGAACTCCACGACCGCGGCCAGCTGGTGCGCGCGCGGATCGAGGGCGGCGGGGCCGCCGGCCGCGCCTGCCGCGAGCAGGAGCAGCATCGGGCGCAGGCGCTTGCCGCCCGCTCCCACGATGTATTCCGCGACCTGGTTGATCAGCACCACGTCCGAGGCGAGGCGGTCCCGGATCAGGCGGTCGACCGCGCCCATCGGCTCGCGGGCCAGCGCCTGGATCTCGGACAGGGACGGGGAGGGCATCGACTCGTCTCGCTCGGTGGGAACGCGGCGGGCGAGTATAGGTGGCCCCCGCGGGGCCCCGGAGAATTCCGACGCCCCCCGGCGGCGTCGGCCGACCCACGCCGGCCGGCGGGTATACTTCAATGTCGGTCGTCACCACGACCCGGAAAGGACATTCACATGGCACGCGGCGTCAACAAGGTCATTTTTATTCACCTTTGACGTTTTCTCGGGCTAGCGAGCTTAGAGGCTATGTGGTAAGCGCCGTCTGAGGTCCGGAATTGCTCTCGCAGTCCCTCCAACACTTGTCCAGTGCGGCTCTCTGCATGGCACCGGGTTTCGTACGGACGGACTCTCGTATTCACTGCTTCCAGCCGGTCGATTGTTAGGTGGGCACCAGGGTTTCCGAGATTGGACGCCGCTGCGATTCGTCGCGACATAGCGCCTTCAGTCAGGCTTCCACCTTGTTGCGACTGCCAAATCGAGTGCTTGCCGGAATCTGGCTCGAGGGCAGCGAAGGCACACCTCATTTTCTGATCTGCGCGTCTCCCCACGCGAGCCGCCTTCGCGGACAATCAGCGAATGAGGCCACTCGGGCCGGTGTACGAGCACCGAGGTGCTCGCCGGGGGACGTAAATGCCATCGCTTAGCTGGTTCAATCGAGACGAAGATCTCACCAAAGCCGCGCTCGCGCCTTACAGGCTGCTAGAGCCGGTCAAGTCGCTTTCCTACGGGGACGAAGACGCGCCCAATCTCCTCATCGAAGGAGACAACTTGGATGCGCTGAAGGCCCTTCAGCCCTATTTCGGCGGGGAGGTGAAGTGCATCTTCATAGACCCTCCTTACAACACTAAAAGCGCCTTTGAGCACTACGACGACAATCTTGAGCACTCCAAGTGGCTCTCTATGATGTATCCGCGCCTGGAGCTTCTGAAGGAGCTCTTGGCTGAGGACGGGTCCATCTGGATCACCTTAGACGACAACGAGGCGCACTACTTCAAGGTCATCGCTGACGAGGTGTTTCAGCGGAAGAACTTCATTGCCAATGTGATCTGGCGAAAGAATTACTCGCCCAAATCTTCCGCGCGGCATTTCTCGGTCGATCACGACCATATGTTTGTTTACGCCAAAAATGCTGAGCTGTGGCAGCCGAACCTAGTGGCGCGCTCAGAAGCCCAGGACAAGGCGTATAAGAACCCCGATAACGATCCCCGCGGCCCTTGGAAGTCGAGCGATCTGTCTGCGCGAAACTTCTACAGCCTGGGCACGTATCCCGTTACGACCCCGAGCGGGCGAGTGATCGCGGGCCCGCCTTCGGGGCGCTATTGGTCGATCAGCGAAGCCAAGCTAAAGATCCTCGATGCGGACAACCGCATCTGGTGGGGCAAGGATGGCAATAGCGCGCCATCCCTAAAGCGCTTCCTGACCGACGTAAAGCAAGGACGCGTGCCTCAGACCTACTGGCACTACGACGAAGCCGGGCACACCCAGGACGCAAAAAAAGAAGTCGTTGCGCTCTTTGGCGAGGACGTATTTGGCACGCCTAAGCCTGAAAAACTGATGCAGCGGGTGCTGGAGATTGCGACCGAACCGGGCGACCTTGTTTTAGACAGCTTTCTCGGCTCGGGCACCACAGCCGCAGTGGCCCACAAGATGCACCGCCAGTGGATCGGCATTGAGGTGGGCGAACATGCACGCACTCATTGCCAGCCGCGCCTCAAGCGAGTGATCGACGGCGAACAAGGTGGGGTCTCTGCAGCCGTAGGCTGGCCAGAGGAGGGTGGCGGCGGCTTTCGCTTCATGAAGCTTGGCTGGCCGATCTTCACGGAGAACGGCGCGGTCCGCGACGGGATCAAGTTTGAGCACTTGGCCGCGCACGTGTGGTTTGCCGAAACCCGCTCGCCGAGGGCCAGTAAGGCGCTCAAGCAGGCCTTCCTAGGCGAGCACGAGGGAACAGCCTATTACCTCCTCTACAACGGCATTCTGGGCGACACCGCGCCAGCAGGTGGCAACGTCCTGACGCGCAAGCTCCTGCGTCAACTTCCTGCATTTGATGGGCCAAAAGTGATCTACGGCGAGGCTTGCGAGCTCTCAGAGGAGCAGCTCGCGGAGCGCAAAATTACATTCAAGCAGACGCCCTACGATCTGAAGGCCCGTTAATGATCACGCCAAAGATTTACCAGCAGCGCGCCTTGGGCTCGCTTGAGAACTTCCTGGAAGCCACCACGCGTAAGAGCGTTGAGACGGCCTTTGCAGAGAACGTAGATAAGGGCCTGCGCACCGAGTATTCGCCTATCCCTTCGCTTTTGAATGTGCCCTATGTATGCCTGCGCATCCCCACCGGGGGCGGCAAGACCATCATGGGCGCGAGCATCATCCAGATTGCTGCGCGCACTGTCATGGGAAAGCCCTATCCCCTGACGCTTTGGCTTGTGCCAACCACGGCAATTAAGACGCAAACGCTCGACGCGCTAAAGGATAGGAAGCATCCCTATCGGCAGGAGCTGGACGAGGCGTTTAAGGGGCAGGTCGCGGTGTTTGATATCGCGGATTTCAGCGCCATCCGGCCTGCGGACCTTGGCACGCGCGCCTGCATCGTGGTCGCTACGGTGCAGTCGCTGCGCGTATCCGATACGGAAGGGCGAAAGGTCTACGCGCATCATGAAAACTTGGAGGCGCATTTTGCTGGGTCTGTTTCTGACCTTCCCTACCTGACCAAGGGCGAGAACGGAAAAGCCCTAGCGTCGTTTGAGAACCTGCTGCGCCTGCATAGTCCGCTGATCATTACGGATGAGGCTCATAACGCGACTACCGAGCTCTCCTACGAGGTCTACGAGCGCCTAGCGCCCAAGGCCATCATTGAGCTGACCGCAACGCCGGACGGGGCTGCGTCCAACATTCTTGTTTCGGTAGCGGCCTTTGAGCTCAAGAACGAGAACATGATCAAGTTCCCACTCGTGCTCAAAGAGCACAGCGGCGAGTGGCAGAAGGCGGTATCGGCGGCGGTTGCCAGGCGTAACGAGCTCGCCAAGATCGCCACTGTCGAGCCGGACTACATTCGCCCCATCGTGCTCATCCAAGCGGAGAACAAACGCGGCGAGGCTAACGTCGAGGCGGTAGAAGCATTTCTGCTAAGCCCGGCCGTCGGACTTAAGGAAGAGGCCGTTCGCCGCGCGACCGGAACCGATCGCGGCCTTGAGGGCGAGGATCTATTCGCCAAAGACTGCAAGGTGGAAGTGATCGTCACGGTCCAGGCCCTTAAGGAGGGCTGGGACTGCAGCTTTGCCTACATCTTCTGCTCGACTGCCCAGGTCAAAAGCGACAAGGACATTCAGCAGCTGCTTGGCCGTGTGCTCCGCATGCCTTATGCCATGCCGCGCAAGCAAGAAGCGATGAGCAAGGCTTATGCCCATGTAGTTACTGATACCTTTGGCCGGGCAGCAGGCGAGCTCACGCAGTCACTGATCAACATTGGCTTTAACCCGCTTGAGGCGGCCGCTGCGGTGCGCAAAGAACGCCCGCTGCCGCTAACTGGCGGGGAGACTGCGCCGCCTCCTGAGCTGCCCAAGACGGTTATCGACGTAGCTAAAGCGCCGGACTTCTCCGATATCCCCGAACGGGACAAGGATCGGGTGCGCTTTACCCCTGCACCCAGCGGCAAGGGCGGCACGTTAGAGCTTTTAGACGAGCTCGACACCTCTACGATCCAAGCCATCGCAGAGGCAGTGCCGGAAGGCGAGAAGCGCGACGCCGTTCAGCACAAAGTGGCGCTTCACCAGATGGCCACTCAGGCAGTCAAAGCGCCGAGCGAGCGCGGCGAAGTCTTTACCGTGCCTCGGCTCTATCTACGCGACCACGAGCAGCTTGAGCTCTTGGAGCAGGGGCAGCGGCTCCCGTCTTTTACCTGGGATCTCCTTTCGACCCCGCCGGATATGTCGTCGCTGTCCATCGCCGACGACGCCATGACCTTTGAGGTCTACCTGGAAGGGGACAAGGTGCAGTTTCATGCGGTCAAAGACGATGCCGCCACCTACCTGCCAGGCTTTGCCCAGGACCGCACGCTGACCGATCTGATCGGCTGGCTCGACCAAGAAATTCGCGATAAAGCCCTCAAGCAGCCGGTCATTCGCGAGTGGATCCGCCGCTGCATCACGACCCTTCACGAGGAACGCGGTTTTTCGGAGGCTCAGCTTCTAAGGGCGCAGTTCGTGCTGCGGCGTAAACTCCGCGAGCAGCTGCAGCTGGAAAAGGAGAAGGCCTACAAGGCGGGCTTCAACCAGCTTCTGATCGACGGCGATATCACGGTGCCGCCGGAGGAGGGCTGCAACTATACCTTTGCGCCCGACATGACCAAGTATCCAGCGCTCAGCTACTACGACGGCCCGTACCGCTTCAAGAAGCACTACTACCCGCGGCCGGGCGATCTGCGCTGGAAGACGCCGGGCGGGGCGGACGGCGAGGAGTATCAGTGCGCCCAGCAGATTGATCTTCTGGACGACGTGCAATTTTGGGTGCGCAACTTGGTGCACCCCACGCAGTTTTGGATGCCGACGAGCAAGCAGCGGACCTACCCAGACTTTGTGCTGCGCCTCAGTGACGGGCGGCTTTTCGTCGTGGAATACAAGGGCGGCGACCGCTTTTCTGCCGACCAGGAAAAAGAAAAGCGCATGGTCGGCGAGCTGTGGGAAAAGCGGTCAGGCGGGCGAGGGCTCTACCTGATGGCCCAAAAGCGCGACGACAAGGGCAGGGACGTGCGCCAACAGCTGCTGGACAAGCTCAACGACCGTTGAAAGCGGCAGGAGAAAGCACCTGCAAAGGGCCGAAGTTGTTCAAGGCGTTCGCGCTGGGCTGGCCGCTCCGATGACAGTCAACGCGGACGAGCTCAACAAGCTTCTCAGCGAAGGTTGGCACTCCGTTTCTGCGACGAGGTACCGCGTGGGCGGAGAGGTCCACGCAAGCGCGCTGTTGGTGATTGTCGAGAAGTGACGACGTGAGCAGCTCAATGGAAGAGACGTTGGCGGCGACTCGCGCTGAGGTACAAGAGTAAGTGGATGAGTTCCTGGCGCGCCTGCTCTCTCGCGGCCGTCGCATCTTCTGAGACGAAAGAGCGCAAGAGTGTCCTGAACAGTTCAGTGAAAGTTGGCGGATGCCGCTAATGACAAGTGATCAAGGGTTTGTTCGAATGTCCATGGCCAGCTTTGCGCCCGGCTGGGCCTTTGAGCTGATCCCTGAGGCGCACGAGAAGGTGCGCCTTGGCTACGAAGCCGAGAACCGACGCCTCCGCGGAAGTCGCTTCATCGCCGTCGTGCTGCGTCACGAATTCGACTACGACGGGCTGAGCGAGGACATTCTTCAGCTGAGCGGGTTTGCCGAGCTAGAAGAAGCGCAGCGCTACGCAGACTGGCTAGTAGAGCGCCGAATCAGCACTGAGCATTTGCGGCCCGGTCGAGAGAAGTGGCTGCTGGCTGGCGGGAGGAGCGGCCTGCACCAGGCGCTCCACCAGCCCTCGCGTCGTATCTCGGACGGCACCGGTTTCAATAGCTGCTACATCACGGTGGGCGTTTTCGCCGCGGGAGAGCACGTTCCTTTGGACGGCGGCATGCTGACCGCCATCGATCACAGCTGGGAGCTATCCCGCTACTTCCAGTACGTCGCGAAGGCCGCGGCTTCAGCGGAGGTAGCCAGTCGTGTCTGACCTCACTTCCCGAGAGCGCCGGAAGCTGGAGGAGCTGCTTGGAATGGACAGTGGCTACGTCCTGAATTTCTCTGACCGCACTTACACGGACTTCTTTGATGAGTTCGTAGGCAGGAACATCGATGACGAGCGCTACCGCTTTAATGGGGGTTCCAAGGCCAAGCGGATGCGCGCCTTTTGGCAAGTTGAGCCCAACGGCGTAGTTGCAAAGTGTCTGGTAGAGCTCTTAGAGCATGCTCGCTCTGCCGGCATTGTCACGAGGGATGAAGCGCTTGTTGGAGAGTGCCGGGCAATCATTACCCGGCTGTCTCTGGATAAGCCGGTAGCCGATATCGAGGCAATCTCCGCCGCCGAAGACGAGCGCGACTTTGATTTGGTAGCCAAGGAAGCGCGCGAGAGCATCGAGCGCAACCAGCCCGAAGCGGGGCTCGATCGCCTGCATACCTTCCTGGTCAAGTTCGTGCGCTATCTGTGCGAGCAGCACGGGCTACAGGTCACACGCGACATGCCGCTCAACGGGATCTTCGGTGCCTATGTAAAGCGCCTGAAGGACGAAGGAAGCCTTGGCTCAGACATGGCCGAGCGCATCCTCAAGTCGTCTATTTCCAACCTCGAATACTTCAACCACGTCCGCAACAATCACACGCTCGCGCACGACAACCCTGTGCTTGGCTACGACGAAGCTCTGCTGATCTTTAGCCACGTCGCAAGCACTGTGCGCTTTATCAAGGCGCTGGAAGAGCGCATCCGGCTCACGAAGGCGCCTGAGAAGGAGCCTTGGGAAATCGACATTCCTTTCTGAGGCCGCGCCGTGCTGGAAGGGACGCTGCCGATATCGCCTCATTGCGTGCCCTTTGGCCTCAGGGACGGCCAGATGCATGGTGTGGAAGACGTGCCCACCGGAAAGGCCTGCGGGTGCATCTGTCCTGAGTGCAACAGCCCGCTTATCGCGAAGAACGCGGGCCTTAAGCAGCAGCACCATTTCTCGCACCAGGCCGGCTACGGGAGCGACGCCTGCCGGGAGACGGCCATCCACCTCATTGCCAAGCAGATCCTGGTGCGCGCTCGCCAGCTCCTCCTCCCCGAGTGGAAGCGACGCTGCGAGCTTCGCGATGTTTCCGGCACGCCACACTTCTTGAATCACGAGCGGCCCGCCAAGCCCTGGGGCTACGCGGAGGCGACCGAAGAGGTCTGGCAGGACGGAATCCGCCCCGACGTTTTTCTTTCCGATCGCGGGGCCGCAGCAACGCTGCCCCTTCTGGTTGAGGTCAAGGTCTCCCATGCCGTGGATGACGCCAAGGCGCACCTGGTGCGCCACCGCGGTTGGGCGATGGTCGAAATTGACCTCTCCAAGACTCCGGACGATGCGCTAGCCCCATGTGCGTTTGAGCGCTACGTGCTCGAGGGCGCGCCCCGGAAGTGGATCCACGCGCCAAAGGCCGAGCAGAGGTTCGCGGAAGCGCGCCTAGTGCTACGGGCCAAGGTGGACGCGATCAACGCCGAGCTGCGCAGGCAAGGCGTGGAAGAGCGCGACGCCTTCGGCCGCACTGCCAAGGAGAGGCAGAAGCAGCAGGACATTGATCGGCTGCGCGACTCACGGCGTCGGGAATACATGCGTGATCTCGATGCTCTTGAGCGCAAGGTGCTGCCAGAAGCGCTGCGGCAGAGGGAAGAAGAGCTGCAGGCCAAAGAAGCCGAGCAGATCGCCGCGCTTCTTCGCAACTTCGGCGGTCAGGTGCCGCCATTTGCCCGCACCGCCCACCGCCACGCATGGGCGCTGAATACCTCGAGCATGCGCTGGCACCTCGCGGCGGCGGACCACTTCGTGCTCTCGGCCAAAGAGGGCGCCCGCGTCACGGCCGGGGCTGTCTCCCGTTGGCTAGAACACTCGTTCGGCGTCGATGAAGTAGCGGCGCGTCTCATCGAGGCGCAGAAAATCGACCGGGACCGGAAGCGAAAGCGCGGGGACGCGAACGTGGCCCGGACTGCTTGGTTCTTCGATGACTGGGAAAATGGAGCTATCCCGAGCGTTTTTCATGCGGCAGACCACCTTCTTGATCGCTTGGCGATAGCTGGGCACCTATTGCGGGCCGAAAAGTGGACGTATCTCGTAGATGGCCCGGTCGGCCGCCACGCGCGCCTGGAAGAGAGCAAGCGCCGGCAGGCTGCGGAGGCTGAGGCACGGCGCAAGGGGCGCGAAGAGGACGAACGGCGCCTTGCCAAGGCGATTGCAGAGGCCGAGGACCAGCAGCGCCTGGCAGCCATCGAGCGCGAAGCGACTGACGAGCTGAGGCGAAAGCGTGTTGAGCAGCTGACGGCCGTATATCACGCGCTCGCCGAGCGAAGCGGCGAATGTCTGGACTGCCAAAACTGCCGCTGGCCCAGCCCGCCGGGCGTTGCTGCGTGCCCCAACTGCGGCTCTCCAAGCCTTCTGCTGATCAAGCTTGATGCCAGCCGCCTACGGGAGGTGCCGCACCGCCTGCGCAGCGACTACTGCATAGTGCGCTGCCGTTCGTACCCGTTTGAATAGTGGTTGCCGCCCCAAACGAGCTGGCTACTATGGCTCGACCACTTGAGGTAACTGACCGTGCCGGAAGCCGAGGCTACACCTACGATACGAAAGCAGGTTGCCGACCTGGCCGCCGAGCTTATCCGAAAGCAGCCCACTGGCATTCGCTGGAGTGAGCTTCATCAGGCTATTCGCGAGAAATTGAACGTAAATCCCAATACCGCGACGGGCTCGCTGCGTTACTTCGCCAACCATCTGCCCGGCGATATCTACAAGGCTGATCGGGGGGTCTACGCGGTCGTCGACCCTGCCGAGCAGAAGGAAGAAGCGCCGCAGCCAACGCCGGCCTCGGTGAAAGTGCGCGAGCAGCACTTCTATGAGCCTTTCGCGGCTTGGCTGGTAGGTGAGCTGGAAGAAGCCACTAAGGCCGTTGCGATTGGCGGGAATGGGGCGGGCGGCAAGTGGGGCACCCCAGACGTAATCGGGCTCTATAGCCCGCGCAAAACCGATCCGATCCAGTTCACCGAAGAAGTAGTTGCGGTCGAAATCAAGATCGACACCCAAAGCCTCATCACCGCCTTTGGACAAGCCTGCGCCTACCGGCTGTTCGCGCACCGGGTCTACATTGCCGTGCCCCAAGACGCCAACCCCAGAGACCTGAAGCGACTCGATGCGCTCGCGGTGCTTATGGGCATCGGGCTCGTGAAGTTCAATGCCGACAAACCGGAGGCGCCTGACTTCAGCGTAATGGTGCGCGCGTCGAAACACGAGCCCGACTACTACTACACCAACGAAATTCTGAGCACCTTTAGGGATGAGCTGGGGCTATGAGCGACAAGCAAGGGGCCTTCATTCTTCGGATTGCCCCTGGTGGGGAGGATATGGTGGGCGCAGCGCTCGCGCGGGATGAAATCCTCATCGGGTGGCCTGATGCAAAAGGACTCACTGCCATCGCAACGGAGTGGGCGCCGTTTCGCCAAACGGTTTCTGATGCGTATTACCCAAACGAGCCCAATCAGCGAAAGGCCGGGGGCGCGGCCGGACAGCTGTGGCGCTTTATTCGGCAGATGCAGGTTGGAGACTTGGTGGTCGTCCCGCACCCTGGTGTTTTCTACGTTGCTCAAGTAATTAGCGACGCGCAAAAAGGCAGCAGCGAGCATGACTTTTACCGGCGAGAAGTGAAGTGGCTTAACAACAAGCAGCCGATCCCAAGAAAGTTTGCCCGTGCTGCGCTTCAATCGCGCATGAAGGTTTACAACAGCTGCGCGGACGCCAGTGATCTTGTAGACGCCATCGCTGAGTGCCTTCAGCTGGCGGGAGAGGACAAGCAGCCGGAATTCCATAGCGACCTGCACTCTCGCTTGGTGGGCCAGACAATCGATGAGATCCGTGGTGGTCGCATGGATTCATATGGGTTTGAGGCGCTTATCCGAAGCCTTATGCTCTCAATGGGCGCGAGGCAGTGCTCAATCGTCGCGAGGTCCAAAGACTTTGGCGCGGATCTTGTCGCCACGTTCCTGCTCGCCGGTGTATTCGAGCTCCGCATTGCGATCCAGGCGAAGCACTACTACGACGCTAGGCGCCCCATGGGCGCTGGAGTAGTCGGAGAGGTGATCCGAGGCATCGAGCGTGAGAACGCGAATCTCGGAATGATTATTACGGCAGGCAGTATTTCTGAAAGCGCTTCCGCTGCCGCGCAGGCCTATTTCGACGAAAAGGGGATCAAGATCGAGCTGGTGGACGGCGAGCAGTTTGCTGCCCTTATTGTGGAGCGCGGCGTTGGGGCTTACCACGCGGCGCCCGGAGGCCACTCATGACCATTCGATGCGCTATGACTGGCAGGCCAATGGACGTAGGCGACGGCATCTATGACGACGGTGAATGGATTTCATGGGAATACATCAACCAGCACCTGTATGAGCGTGAACTTCGAGAAGAGTTCCCGCAAGCTGATCTTCAGCTCATCAAAGTATTTGAGACCTTGGTAGAGGCGGCAGCTGACTATAAAGATCTCACCGGGCGATCCCTGCAGGTATGGGGAGAGCTCGGCGAGCTTTACGCGGAGCTCAAATTCGGGATTAAACGGCACAAGGCACATGCGCCAGGCAGTGACGGGCGTATGGGCAACGACTTCGTCGAAGTGAAAACTATTTCGCCCGAAAAGACTGGCGAACAGGTAAGCGTTAAGCGCGCTGGTAATTTTAACAAGCTGTGCGTAGTGCGAATTACCGAAAAGTGGGAATTTACCTCGCACATGATCGATCGCAAGCGACTCTCAAAGGGAAATGGGGGGAGAGTCGCCAAGGTCCGTTGGAAAGACATCAGCAATACGCCGGAATAGGTTGGCGCGTGGCCAGCTACGACCGCGGTAGAAGGCGGCTGCGAAGCTTGGCTTTGAGGCCAACCGACGGATTGCTAGAGATGCGCGCAATACAATGCAATTGGCCACAACCCTGCGGCACATATTCAAATTGGCCGCGGTGACACTATCCACCCAGTCATCCGCAACGGGTCCTAGCTGCCGTGAAAATCACACGGATTCGCATCGAAAACTTTCGGAACTTCCGCACGATCGATGTGCCGGTGGACGGCAACGTCGTCCTTGTAGGCGAGAACAGCGTAGGGAAGAGCAACTTTCTCTATGCGCTGCGCCTAATCTTCGATCCTACGCTGCCTGACAGCGCGCGCCACCTTACCGTTGGCGATTTCTGGGACGGCTTGGGCGAGCCATTGGAAGATGAAAGAATCGTCGTATCGGTCGAGTTGCAAGATTTTGAACGAACGATGGGGGTCTTGGCTCTACTTACCGACTTCCGCCTTGATGATGACGAAAAGACGGTCCGACTAACGTACGAGTTTCGACCAATCAGCGGTCTCGACGGGCCTCCCCGGACGAGCGACGACTACGAGTTCGTTTGTTACGGTGGACAATCCGACACCAAACGGGTCACGCACGATCTTCGCCGCAGAATTGCCTTAGACCTTTTACCGGCGCTGCGTGATGCGGAGGGCGATCTGAGTGCGTGGCGTAGGTCGCCCCTCCGCCCGCTACTTGAGCGAGCCTTCGCAAAGGTGCCGGGCGACGACCAAAAAGAAGTTCGAGATGCGGTGCATTCGGCAACGACGCAGTTGACCGACTTTCCTACCGTGCGGGACTTAGAAGCAGCGATCCGCGACTTGTACGCATCGATGAGTGGTCCCAAGCAGGACATCAACGTGGGATTGGGTTTCGGCGTAACTGAAGTTTCCCAGCTGTACAGAAATATTCGGCTTCTTATCGATGGGGGGCTGCGGACCATTGGCGACGCCAGCTTGGGGTCGGCGAACGTGACGTTCCTAACGCTTAAAACCCTCGAGCTGCGTCAGCTGCTGGGTGAGAACAGGCGTGATCACACCCTGCTTGCTATAGAAGAACCTGAAGCCCATCTGCATCCCCATCTGCAGCGTTCGGTCTACCGACACCTTTTCGACGCATACGCAGGGCGCGACGATGAAGAGCCGCTTTCTTTGCTGCTGACCACTCATTCGCCACACATAGCTAGCGTCGCCCCCCTCAGATCGCTGGTGCTGCTGCGAGACAGCGGAGCGAATGGCACGGTAGCGACGTCTGCCGCGGGGATTTCGTTGTCGGGTGCGGAGGAGGAAGACCTCCAGCGCTATATGGACGTAACCAGAGCTGAAATGCTGTTTTCGCGCGGAATTATCCTCGTAGAAGGCGACGCAGAGAAGTTTCTGATGCCCGTGTTCGCAACCTCCATGGGCTATGACCTCGATCACCTCGGGATCACCGTCTGCTCGGTTGCGGGAACAAACTTCGCTCCATATGCAAAGTTCCTGGCCGGCATGCAGATTCCGTTTTCGATTGTGACGGACTGGGACCCGTTGGGCGCTGACAAGACACCGCTCGGGTTCAATCGTACTTGGCGGCTAGCGGCGGTGATCGAGCAGGCGCGCACAGGCGAGAGTCAAGATGAACTCGCGGCGGAGCTAAGGGAAATGGACGATGTCGACGCATTCTGTCGGGAGTGCGAACGATACGGAGTTTTCTCAAACAGCCACACGCTCGAGGTCGACCTTTTCGAGTTGAGGAGGTTTCGTGGATCTATCGCAGAGACGCTGAACGAGCAGAAGCTGAGTGCTGAGCGTCGTGATCTCATAGACGCGTGGGTAGGCCGCCCCAATACGCTCGACCATAAGATCTATTTGGCTATGATCGAGCGCATAGGTAAAGGGCGTTTTGCTCAGCGGCTGGCTTCGCGGGTCGACGACGTCGCGCCGCCGCCCTACATCCAGCGCGCGATAGATCACGTGGTAGCGCGTGTCTAATCGGGCGGCATACCTTCGAGCGGCCGAGCATCTGCGCGGCAACTCTGGCCAGTGGCAGGCGTATGAGTCCGTAGGCCACTGTGTCGTGCTAGCTGGGCCGGGGAGCGGCAAGACCCGCACGCTGACAACAAAAATGGCGCGAATGCTAGCCGAGGATGTGCCCGAGCCACGAGGAATCGCGTGCATCACCTACAACAACGAATGTGCCCGCGAGCTAGAAGACCGCCTCGCTGCACTTGGAGTTGAACCAGGCCGAAGAGCATTCGTTGGGACCATTCACTCTTTCTCGCTGACGCAAATCATTCTTCCCTACGCGAAGGTTTCTGGCATGGACCTGCCGGATGAATTTCGTGTTGCGTCTCGGACAGAGCGCGCCGAGGTCATGAAAGCGACTCTCACTGGGCTTTCTAACCAACGTGAGTGGGAATCACGCTTGTCAGCTTACCGGCGATCTCACCTTGATCGTGCGAGCGACGCTTGGCGAGAGAACGATCCGACCGTAGCTTCGCTGGTTGAAGATTTCGAGAGTCGGTTGAGACGTAGGGGCTTGATTGACTTTGAAGACATGCCGCTGCTCGCTGTGCGGGCGCTTCGTGCACATCCTTGGCTACAGAGCGCTTTGCTCGCTAAGTACCCCGTGTTGGTGGTAGATGAATATCAAGACCTTGGTGTCGCATTGCATCAAATGGTAATGGGCTTGTGCTTCAGCACCGGCATGCGACTGTTCGCTGTCGGCGACGTGGACCAATCTATTTATAGCTTCACGGGTGCCCGTCCAGACTTGCTTGAGAAATTGGCAGGCCGAGATGACGTTGAGACAGTCGCGCTGCGGCTCAACTACCGATGCGGCAACCGCATCGTGGTCGCATCTCGAGCTGCCCTAGGCGAGAGCCGGGAGTACGAAGCTATAGCCGGAGCGGCGCAGGGGGCTGTGCATATACACAGCTTGTCCGGGGACTACGCACGCCACGCGGACGAGCTAATGGCGGCGCTCTTACCAGCGGCGCTGGCGCGCAACTCGGAGCTCAATTACGGGGATGTCGCTGTGCTTTACCCGTTCGCTTGGATGGGAGACGCTGTGGCAGAAAAGGCCAAAGCGCTCGGCATTGGGTTCTTGAGAACGGACAGCAAAGCCTTGTATCCGCGCAGTAGCCGTTTGATGCAATGGATAGAGCTTTGTGCGCAGTGGTGTTGTGGTGGATGGCGTACGGGCGCCCCTCGGTTCTCAAAAATCGCGGATCAAGGCCGTCGCACATTCTCAGAAGTGTTGAACTCTGAGGAGACCTGCGTTGACTTCCAAAAGAGATTGATTGGCTACTTATGGGCACGGCGCAGCCCTGGGCTACGGCTGCATGACTGGCTGAACGATTTGGTTGCGGAGGTTATTGAGCCCTTAGCGGACGAATGCATGTCCCTTCACGACGAGCTCGAAATCCTTGCAATGTTCATGGCCCGTGTGGCGCCCGACGGCGATTCCTGCGAAATGGAGCTCGGAAGCTTGGCGGGTGATGGGGGACAGCTGAACCGCCTCACCCTGTCCTCGCTTCATAGCGCAAAAGGCCGAGAGTTCGGCTTGGTGTTCATGTTCGGCTTAGATGCGCGGTACTTTCCGCATCCGCGCGCGGATGCGTCAGAGATGCTAGAGGCTCGCCGCTTGTTCTACGTGGGATTCACTAGGGCGAAGTCGGAGGTTCATTTGATCCATCCGCGCGAAGCGGCATCTCGCTTCGTCGGCCATATTCGTAGCCACTTAGAACAAGCGTAGCCCCCGAAAAAAAGTGACTTGGATGAGCCCCGGCGGCTCTCTAGTTGGTTTCGGCTAGAGGCGTGCCGGCATGCTGCGGCAACTGGATCATGGGTCGCGAGTCCAGATCGCCTCGACACCGTCGCCCTGAAGCCATTCGGGGAACGTCTCATCGGGTCCGAAGGTGACTAGGTCGACGGGCCTTGAGATGCGCACTGCGACTTCAGCCAGGACTAGCGCGATGGCACGTGCGATTCGTTCACTTGCGGCCTGTGGCGCCCCGACTGCCACGATGTAATGAGTGGGCTGCCCTTGCCACTCCCCCCGCCAGCCCGACAGCAAGTACACGGCGAACACCCCCGGCACGGCTCGGGCTTGAGCTGCTATGTGATCAGCGAGCCAAGAATCTGCAGGGTCAGCGGGAATGACTTGCATGTCATTGACGTGACCGTGCATTGGCGCAATTTGCGCAATGCCTTGGTCGAGCAGCAATGAAATTTCCTCCGGATACAGCATGGTCGATAGGTCGTTCGGGTTGAGCATCAGTGTCGCTCCGCGTGTGCACTCGAGCAGCTCGCGGCCCTGGACGCAAGCTACCCGGACCGCACCTTGAGCAGCGGTTGTGGCCTTGTCGACCGCGGTGAAGACGGGGATAACAGCAATCCCATCTGGGCGAGTGAACTGAACGATGCGCACGCGGCCGGAATCGTCGGAGAGCGGGAGGTGCACGTAGAGCGGAGCATCTAGCAAGGCTCGAAGGAATACTGGTTCAAGCGCTGGATCTTGAGCGGCGCGTTCAATGATCTGTTCGAGACGGGGCTTGCTTTCCATACCAGAGAGTAAGAGATGCTTATGTCTGATGGTAGTCCAACACCGGCCCCTCGACGCAAAAAAACCCCGCATAGCGGGGCTCTGATAGTCCGGGTTGTCGGAACTACTTAGGTTTGGCCCGGCGCGGCGATAGCTTCTTCACCGCTTCCGGCCGCGTAGTCCGGCCGCTCGGCCGCGGCACCTTCACTGCGTCCGCCTCAGCGCGTTCCGCGTATTTCCGGCGCTGTTCCGCCGTTAGGTTCGGCCACGCAAGTAGGAGCCGCGCCAATAACTCATCCTTTGTGGATAGGTACGCGGCAGGCACGCCGAGGGCATTGGCGAGCTCGAGCACCATCTCCTGCCGGGGCTGGTGGACGCCGTTCTCATACTGATTGATGCGGGGGCCGGCCACGCTTTCGTCCACCCCGACGCGTACGCCGAGCTCTTGTTGGGTGATCCCCGCACGCTCGCGCGCCTGTCTCAAACGCATCGAAAAAAGCGAGGGCTGCCCCGGCCTAGCCACCAATCCGACTCCTGTATACCCGGCAGATAGGGTGAACAAGATCGGGGCGTATTCATAGTAAGATATCCTTATGTTTCCGGCCACAGGCACCGGTCGTCGATGGCCGTGATCGCTCCTCCTACACTTGATGACTTGGGCGTACAGGGCTGCTTCGGCCTCGCGGCCCTGTTGACAGCGCAGGCGCGGAGGATTGCCGTGTCGCCCACGCGGCGTCTAACGCTTGCCTACCTGCACCCATTGCGCCAGCTAGGCGTCATCGATGCGCCTTGGCCGGAGGCCCGATGGGAACTGGAGCCGGCTGCCGAAGAAACGCCTATCGAGCAGATGCAATGGCGCTACCGATGGCCTGACTACCAACGCGACGGCCTTCTGCAGACGCTCGAAGAGTTCCTACAGTCGATTCCCATGGACGAGTACGGCATTGCGTGCCGACTCCGCCTGTGGCAGGACCTTGTGATCGCTGAAGCGGAACAGTTTTTCGAGTCCCAGCTTCTTAAGTATCATTTGGAGGGATCCTGGGCTCACGATCTGACGTTTGCAGTTCGCGAGCATCGACTCGAGCTACCAATTGCGCAATGGCGTTACTGCTGCTGGGCGGCGACTCGATTCGCCGCTGCCCAAGCACAGCGCTTACGAGGAGATACCTCTGCCCCAGGGCTGCGTGAGGAAATGTATGCCGAGCTAAAACGCCGCGCCCAGCGCCTCGTGAGCGGAGACTGGTCGAATTGCGCCTTTATGCCTTTTCACCTTCGCCCCGAAAGCGCTGCAGGTCGGCTCCTTACGACAACGCTGAGTCCGCTGGGCGCGCTGTACTGGCAGTGTGTGCCCAGCGCTGAGGTCCTCCTGATCCCCAGGCAGAAGACATCCGCGAACTGAGAGATGCGTGCGCGGCGCACCCTCTAATGTTCGAAGCCATTTGGCCTGGACGGCGGCTACCACGCTGGAATCTGCAACGTCGAGTGGTTACCGCTCGAGTTGGTCACTTGGACTGCCGAAATATAGCAACTCTTATGTGGCCGAACGGACACTCTTAAGTCCAGTAGTTGGCGCTGCAACCACCGCTCTGACAGGTCGGCGACCACGCGTCAAGGAGTGCCCGGGGGGCGGGCAGCTCCGTCCCTCGCTATGATTCGCAGTGCGGCGGCTATCTCGGTGACATCAGCCCCGATAAGCCAACGGCCGCGTACGAGACCGCCACGATGCATGACGTAGTACGTCAGGGTGGATGGCGGTAAACACGCCTTCAAGGCTTCGTCTTTCTAATGAATTACTACGGCACAACGGTAGTGCGTGACGTCAACATACGTGGCCGCACCTGCAAGCGCTTTCCCATTGTTGCTACCGCTGGCGGGGAGGTATTGCTTGAGGTCATGCGGTATCTCATTAGCTGCGTGGCGCAAGGTTCGGCCGAATCAGGGCTGATCACCTATGCTGCCCATCTCAGGGATTTTCATGAGCAGCTGCGTGTTGATCAGATGCACGTAAGGGGCGTGACACTCGATTTTCTGAACCGTTACAAGGCTGCGATCAAGGAGAGGGCGTCCGCGCCGTACGCAGGCCAGGTCCTGCGCACCGTGCTTGCCTACCTCCATTACCTCGAGGGTCGCGGTGCGATCTGTGGAGTCATCGGCGAGACCGACGAGTACCAGGTCACGATCACGCGCACTAGGTCCGGCGGTATCTCTCATAACTTGGCGGCCGACAGTGCGTCTCCCAAGTCAAACTACGTACCCAGTGATAAGTCTGTGCAGACGATCAAGCGGTTCGGCCCGGCAGGTCCTGTGCATAGGGAACGGTTCGAGCTAATGCTTGACTGGGCGCACGTTAAGGGGCTGCGGGCGATGGAACTCTGCGGGCTGACGTGCGCGCAGATTCCCTCGTGGCCGGCGATCAATGCTGCCCTCAGCGATGACCGAACGCTTGAGCTGCGTCTCCTGGTAACCAAGGGCCAAAGAGAGCGCAATGTCGACGTCCATCCCCTCTTGCTTTCGCGAACGCGTAAGTGGATCGAGGCTGATCGCCCGAAGGTTAATAGGGCTGCCAGACGTAGAGCGGAAAAAGCGGGTAGGCCTTACGCAACAACCGATGCGCTGTTCCAGTCATCTACGACAGGCGAAGCGATCACGCCGAAGGCGCTGTCGAACATGGTGCGATCAGCTTTCAAGGCAGCGGTTGCCTCAGGAGAGCTCATGGAGGACCAGCGCGTGTGGACTCACGGACTGCGAAAGGTGATGGTTAATCGCGAGGTCAAGAGCCGTCCGCGATCGGAACGCCGTCCGCCAGAGCGTGCGGTCATGCAGCAGACCGGACACGGCTCACTCGCAAGTCTCGGCCACTACGTCGTTGACTCGCAATGAAGCGTTCGCCGCTGCTTAAGACAGGTGAAACCACCAGGCCGTGTGCACCCGAAGTGTCGCCAACGGCGCCTGCGCAATCTGTTGTGCAGCTTCCGTCATTCACTCCTGAACTCTTCGGACGTCGGCTAGACCTCGAGATATTGCGCTCCTTCCCCTCGGGGCATCAGCTGGTGCATGCGCTTGTCGATTGGCAGGGAGCGAAGCGCGGCGGGTACACGGTTGGTCTGGATGTTCGTCGATACGCGCGTCACGTCGTCTCTACCGGTGCGCAGTTCGGAACACATTCGCTACAGACCTTTCGCGACTCTCTTGGCTCAGACGCCTCGCTATCTGACGGAACACGACGGTCGTATTACTCCAACGCTGCGGCATATGTAACCGTCCTGGCGAAGAGAGGTCTGGTGCCCGACGACGACTTGCCTGCGGGATTCCACAGCGTTCGCACGCTTCCGAAGGCGACTTTTGCGGAGTCAGCGAACAACTGGGAGCGTGTTAAAGAGACTGCGGAATTTAGCCAGTGGCTGGGGTCCGTCGCTCATATCCCGAACCTCGACAAAACTCAAAGAGAGGTACTGGCTGTTTCGCAGGGGTGGATGGGGCTTCTCGAGGACTCAGCTGAGAGGGTCGTTCGGCAACACGTCGCGGATTGGGAGTTCGCGGATGCTGCCATTAGGAAATATCAGGCTGGCGATGCAGAGCGAGGCTGGCTACAAGGCCGCTCTATAGAAGCTGCCATTGCGCACCTATACGCAATGTTTGGCTATGTCCTGCCGGGCTCGCCCGAATGGCCAGCCGGGGTCGCAGACTACTGCAAGAAACGCGGTTGGAATGCCGATCGCGTGCGTGCCGCGCTATTCCCTACGGCGAAGTCGTTAGATGCATTCCTCGTTCTGGCGTTAGCGAATCCCGAATTGGCGCCAAATGTCGATTCTGTGCTGTTTTATTCGTTCAAAGGGTGCGTCACACCCACCGAGGACGCGAGCAAGTTCCGTGTCGTCTTCGGCAAGTTTCGCGGAAGTGGCGCCGATGCTTCTCTCGAGAGGCATCATGCGCTCGTTATAGGGCTGCAAGCCCTCGAACGCGTGGTCACGCGCGTAGTGGGCCCTCGGTTCAGCAGTTATAGGGAGCTAACGCGGGATGGCGGTGTGCCGCTCTTCCTGCACGCATGTACGCGAACGAGGCCGGTGCAGGTCAAGACGCTGGATCCAGGCATGGGCGCCTACATGGTGCGGCGGTTTATCCGAAAGGCAGCCAAGGGTCATCTAGCGCTATCTCCTTTGGTCGAAACCGTAACCGGCGAGCAGTTTCGGACCACGCATTTCCTAACGCGCAGTCTGCGGGGCGAATCGATTTTCGCGGTGCAGCGCATTGCAAAGCACTCTGATCCCGAAACGACCCTTGGCTATTTGAATCGTGTCGAGGTCGAAGCCAGCAATCGAATTAGACACAGGGACTACCAAAACTACCTAATTACTGAGGCGCGCGCACGCCGAGCGAAGCGACTTGGCAACGGCTTTCACTGCGACCCAGATAATGCGAAGCAGGAACAGTGTGCTCGCCTCGATGCGTGTGGTGCGGGCGAGGATGGCTGTCAAGCCCGCCGAATTGTCCTCGAATCTCCAAAGATCGTTGCGGAGTGGCTCGCTTGGTCAACACACATTGAAGAGAAGGCGGCGTACTTGCAGGAGCACCGGCCAGAGCGTTGGACGGCAGTGTGGGGGCCTCGACTGATCGAGTATCAGGTACTTCTCGAATCCACGTCCGCGACGGTACGAGCCGAGGCGCAGGTGTATGTCGCTCAAGTAGCGCTCCTGCCGCTGGAGTAATAATGAGTCCTGCGATCACTCAGGCTGTTAGCCCGGCCGAAAGTAAGCGTATGCAACCGCATCTCGACATTAGTGGTTGTACGTGGCTTTTGCCTGCGTCTAACGTCGATTGCTGGTTCTTTCGTCAAGACACGGCGGGGTATGCCTCAAGTCACTACACTGTGACGTGGCAGCTGGCACACGACGCGAACGTCAGCCATGCAAGGCGGGAGTATTGGATCGATGTTGCCCAACGTGCCGTACTGAAGTACGCAACGGATGCGCGCAGGCCTAGACGGGTGACATCGACGATCGGCTTTGCTCGTAGCGTGCGGTCATTCGCTCAGTGGGCCTGCTGCGTCCGATACTGCGAGTCACTAGCGGCAGTATCAAAGGACGACGTAAATGCATACGAGCGCTACATCGAAGGTCTAGGGCTCACCCAGTCAACTGTCGAGAATCGCTTGAGTGCGGTGCGGACGCTTGGCGAATGCCTAGACGCGCATGGGCGGAAGTTGGCATGGCGGCCGTACAGATATCGAGGCGACTTGCGTAAGGCGGTGAAGCGCGTAGGGCGGGCGGACGGGCGGACACGTACGCTGGAGCCAGAGGCCTTTTTTAGTCTCCTCGACTACTGCCTGTCACTGATTGAAGATGCTGATGGAGCGGTGGCCAGGGCGGAGGCGTACTTGGCCTACCGCGATCTGCCGCGACGTAGCCCGTGGCCGGAAGTTCTGAACGGGTGGTCGGCAAAGCAGATCATCACAGAGGCGCGTCTTACCTACGGTGCATGCATCGTCTTAGCATTTTCGCTGCTCGGTTCTCGAAAGCACCAACTTGCCCTGCTGGACGTTTGCGACCTTCCTAGCCGAGGAGCGTCGGAGGATTCCATCCTCGCGGGCCGAGTGAGTAAGACATCTAATGGCCCGGGTGGGACCGCTACGGCGCAGCCTGTCATCGGGGAATTGGAGCGCGCGCTTAGGATCGTGGTGCGGCTGACAGGGGTCGATCTGAACATCGGCACTGGTCCACTGTTCCGGTGTCTCAAGTTGGACGAAGGCCTGAACTCGAAGGTTGAGCGAGCGTTAGATACTAATCAGGTCTATCGGCTAATCACCAATGTAGCGAAGGCTGCCGACATTAAGATCGTAGTCCGTCCCCACATGTTTCGGCGTGCATTCTCCATGCTTTACGTGTGGAGATATGAACTGGGTGATCTTCAGCATCTGAGCCGATTCCTCCATCACAATAGTTTGAGTCACACGATTGTGTATGCCCAGGGCGATGACGTTTCGGTCTTTATGGGGGATGCGCAGCGCGAACTGGCCAAGTCCATCATGGAACGCGCCATCACCGGTCAGGAGCCGGTAGGCGGTTCGCTCAGTGCTCTACTGCGACGCTTGGCTACTCGATTGAGATCACAAATATCTCTGCTCCGGTCCGATCAGATTGATGACTGGATCGAATCCAAGTTAACAGAAGGCCAATTCACGCTTAAAGCTGCGCCGCATGGTTACTGCTTGATTCTCGGCAGCCGGGGTAGGCGCAGTATGTGCTCAACGGATGGACGAACGCCGGACTATGGGAACCGAACGGACGAGCATTGCGCCGCCTGCGGAAACTTTGTCTTTACCGAGCGTTCGAGGCAGTACTGGGAACAACGTGTGGCTGCGCACGAACAGGTGGCAAAGACAACCCGTTTGCCCGTACTACGGAAGGCGGCGCAGGACGCAATTGCGGCGGCACGCCATGCCCTCTCTACCTTAGGGCTGTAATGAACAAAAAACACGTTTCTGAGGTGGCATCCGCACGCTTCGAGGCTGCCGTAAGAGCTTCGCTGAAGCAGCATATTGAGCTACGGCAACCATTCAGCGTTAGTGATGTGATCTCAAACGCGAAGTACGAGGATGGGGCGAAGGTAGGCGCCACCACCATCTATGCGCGGAGCTCTAAAGGCGTGCCAGTGCATGCGAAGCTTTTGGCAGAGCTGAAGGCAGCTGCGGTTGCATCCAGAAGCCGACGGCCTCGTTTCGAGCCTGGCGTGCCTCCCGGTGCAGTAGTCGACGCAAAATTGGGCGTCTTCAAGCAACTAGTAGAGCAGGAGGCTCGCCTACAAGAGGCGGAGGCCGCAACTGCAGGCCTCAGGCACGAGCTCGGTAGTGCGCAGGAGGGGTGGTACGTAGCGTTGGCGTGCTTGAACGTATTGAGTAAAGGTGCGGTATTGGAGGTAGTTCGCCCGATGAGGGAGCTCGAGACGATCTTCGCAGACGAAGACCTCGTGGCCCGGCTGAGAGATCAAGCTCAGGCGTTGGCGGCTACGTGTGGTCGTTTGGTGCGCACAAAATGAGACGAGCACGTGGTCCAATGAGTGTCGATGCGTCCGGCAGCCGTTAAAATTGCCGAGTTCACTGCGAGTTCTACCCATAAGTCTATGGATAGTTAAGAACTCTCCGCCCCGTGATAAACTATTGAAAAGTATAAGGAAAAGGAACATATGGCTAGCAGGGGCGTGAATAAAGTGATCCTCGTCGGCAACCTCGGCAACGATCCCGAGGTGAAGTACACCCAGGGCGGCATGGCGATCACCTCGCTGAGCCTGGCCACGACGAGCGTGCGCAAGGACCGCGACGGCAACCAGCAGGAAAAGACCGAGTGGCATCGCGTCAAGCTGTTCGGCAAGCTCGGCGAGATCGCCGGCGAGTACCTGAAGAAGGGCCGCCAGGTCTATATCGAGGGCCGCATCGAGTACGGCTCGTACGAGAAGGACGGCGTCAAGCACTACACCACCGACATCATCGCCGACGAGATGCAGATGCTCGGCGGCGGCGAGGGCGGCGGCATGGGCGGCGGGCGCGGTGAGTTCCGCGGCGGCGGCGATCGTCCGCAGCGCGCGCCGCAGTCGTCGGCACCGCCCGCGCGTCGCGAAGCGCCTGCCGCGCGCGGCAACGATTTCGGCGGCGATTTCGCGGACGACGACATCCCGTTCTGATCCACGTTCCGCGTCCCGTTATTCCCCACAGCAGGGAGCTGCGTTTGACCACTTGGCTCGTGACCGGCGGCGCCGGCTTCATCGGCGGCAACTTCGTGCTGGACGCCGTCCGGCGCGGCATCCGCATCATCAACCTCGATGCGCTGACGTACGCGGGCAACCTGGACACGCTGTCCTCGCTCGACGGTGACGCGAACCACGTCTTCGTCCACGGGGACATCGGGGACGCCGGGCTCGTCGAACGCCTGCTCGCGGAGTACCGGCCCGACGCCGTGGTGAACTTCGCGGCCGAAAGCCACGTCGACCGCTCGATCGACGGTCCCGCCGCGTTCGTGCAGACCAACGTCGTCGGTACGCTCTCGCTGCTGGAAAAGGTTCGCGACTACTGGCGTGCGCTGGATCCGGTCAAGCGCGACGCGTTCCGCTTCCTGCACGTGTCGACCGACGAGGTGTACGGCTCGCTCGGAGAGACGGGCAAGTTCACCGAGACGACGCCCTACGCGCCCAATTCGCCGTACTCGGCCTCGAAGGCCGCGTCCGACCACCTGGTCCGGGCGTTTCACCATACGTACGGGCTTCCGGTCCTCACGACTAACTGCTCGAACAACTACGGTCCGTACCAGTTCCCTGAAAAGCTGATCCCGCTGATCGTCGCCCGTGCGCTTCGCGGCGAGCCGCTGCCGGTCTATGGCGACGGCCGCAACGTGCGCGACTGGCTGTTCGTCGGCGACCACTGCAGCGCGATCGCCCGCGTGCTCGAGGCGGGCAGGGTCGGCGAGACGTACAACGTGGGCGGCAATGCCGAGCGCGAGAACATCGAGGTGGTGCGCACGATCTGCGCGCTGCTCGACATGAAGCGCCCGCTGGCCGACGGCCGTGCGCGCGAGTCGCTGATCACCTTCGTCAAGGACCGCCCGGGCCACGACCGCCGCTATGCGATCGATGCTTCCAAGATCGAGCGCGAACTCGGCTGGTCGCCGACCGTGACCTTCGAGCAGGGCATCGAGGCGACGGTCGACTGGTATCTGGCGAACCAGCCCTGGGTGGACCGCGTGCTCGATGGGAGCTATCGCCTCGAACGGATCGGCCAGTCATGAGCACGACCGGGCGCAAGGGCATCATCCTCGCCGGCGGCTCCGGCACGCGGCTCTACCCGATCACGCAGGCCATCAGCAAGCAGCTCCTGCCGGTCTACGACAAGCCGATGATCTACTACCCGCTGAGCGTGCTCATGCTCGCGGGAATCCGCGACGTGCTGGTAATCAACACGCCGCACGAGCAGGCGCTGTTCAAGGCGCTGCTGGGCGATGGCTCGCAGTGGGGCATGCGCATCGAATACGCGGTGCAGCCGAGTCCCGACGGCCTCGCGCAGGCGTTCCTGATCGGCGAGGCGTTCCTGGCGGGCGCGCCCAGCTGCCTCGTCCTCGGCGACAACATCTTCCACGGCCCCGGCCTGACGGCGATGCTGACCGAGGCCGATGCGCGCACGCACGGCGCCACCGTGTTCGGTTACTGGGTCAACGATCCGGAGCGCTACGGCGTGGCCGAGTTCGACGGGTCCGGTCGCGTGGTCGGGCTGGAGGAGAAGCCGGCCAAGCCGCGCTCGAACTACGCTGTCACGGGCCTGTACTTCTACGACGGTCGCGCCAGCGAGTTGGCCTCGAAGCTCAAGCCGTCGCCCCGGGGCGAGCTCGAGATCACCGACCTCAACCGCGCCTACCTCGACGAGGGCGCGCTGCACCTGCAGCGACTCGGGCGCGGGTATGCCTGGCTCGACACCGGTACCCACCAGTCGCTGCTCGAGGCGTCGAACTACATCGAGACCATCGAGGCGCGCCAGGGGCTGCGGGTGTGCTGCCCTGAGGAAATCGCCTGGAACAACGGCTGGATCGGCGACGACGACCTGGCCCGGCTGGCGGCGCCGCTGTCGAAGAACGGCTACGGCAAATATCTGCTGGCGCTGCCGGAGCGCGGGGTGGTGCCATGAAGGTCACCGAAACCGACCTGCCCGGCTGCGTCGTCATGGAGCCGAAGGTGTTCGGCGACGACCGTGGCTATTTCTACGAATCGTTCAATCGCGACCGTCTTGCCGAGCACGGCCTCACGCCGAACTTCGTGCAGGGCAACGTTTCGTTCTCGCAGCGCGACGTGCTCCGCGGCCTGCACTACCAGTGGCCCCGCCCGCAGGGCAAGTACGTGACCGTGCTGCAGGGCGAGGTATGGGACGTGGCGGCCGACATCCGCCCGGACTCGCCGACGTTCGGCCGGTGGACCGCCGTCGTGCTCAATGCGGAGAACCGTCGGCACTTCTGGATTCCGCCGGGCTTCGCGCACGGGTTCGTGGTGCTGAGTGACACCGCGCTGTTCTCCTACCTGTGCACCGAAACGTATGACGCGGCGGCCGACGCCGCGGTGCGTTGGGACGACCCCGATCTCGCGATCGACTGGCCCGTGTCGACACCGTCGCTGTCGCCCAAGGATGCGGCCGCGCCGTTCCTGGCCCAGATCGCGGCCGACCGCCTGCCGACCGCGCGATGAAGACGCTGGTGATCGGCGCGACCGGTCAGGTCGGGCATGAGCTCGCGCGCCAGATCCCGTCCGGCCTCATCGCGACCACGCGGTCCGGTGAGTCCCCGTTCGCCGGGGTGAGCTGCCTTGCGCTCGACGTCACCGACCTCGACGCGATCTCGGCGCTCATCGCGCGGGTCGAGCCCGGGCTGGTCGTCAATGCGAGCGCGTACACGGCGGTCGATCGCGCCGAATCCGAGGCTGAACTCGCATTTCGCGTGAACGCGCAGGCACCCGAGTCGATGGCGCGGGCGTGCGCGGACGTCGGTGCGCGCTTCGTGCATTACTCCACCGACTACGTGTTCGACGGCGACGGACGCGAGCCCTATCGCCCCGACGACCCGACCGCGCCGATCGGGGTCTACGGTCGCAGCAAGCGGGAGGGCGAAGAGCGCGTGCTGGCATCGGGCGCCGACGCGATGATCCTCCGCACCGCGTGGGTCTACGGCCTCCGGGGCCAGAACTTCCTCCGCACCATGCTCCGGCTGGGCGGCGAGCGCGACGAACTGCGCGTGGTCGACGACCAGATCGGCAGCCCCACGCCGGCGTGGCTGGTGGCGGCGCTGACGCGCGAACTCGTCGCTCGCGGCGCGCCGGCGGGCATCCAGCATGTGATCGCGCGCGGCGCGGTCAGCTGGTGCGGCTTCGCGCGCGCGATCTTCGACGAAGCGACGGCACGCGGCCTGCTGGCGCGCGCTCCGCGCGTCGAGGCGATCCCGTCCTCGGAATATCCGACGCCGGCGAAGCGGCCGTCGTATTCGGTCCTCGACACCTCGGGCCTGGCCGCGCTCGGAATCGACGTTCCCGCCTGGCGGGACGCGCTCGCTGAAACGTTCATGCGCGACGTGGGTGCAGGGGCGTCCGCCCTCGGATAGCCTGTGGGCGGCTGTGGCGTGGATGCCGGCAGGGGGCCGGCGCGTGCAGTCGCAAACTCCGCAGGACGGGACATGAAAGGACTGAAGATCGCCATGCTCGCGGCCGCCATGGCCGCGGCGCCGCTCGCACACGCGCTGGACATCGAGCCGTACATCCGCAAGGACAAGTTCGACGCCATCAAGATCTCGCCCAAGGGCGACTATTTCGCGGCCACCGTGCCGCTCGAGGACCGGACGATCCTCGCGATCATCCGCCGCAGCGACAACAAGATGACGGGCAGCTTCTCGCTCGGAAAGAACACCGTCGTCTCCGACTTCACCTGGGTGAATCCGACGCGGGTGCTGGTATCGCCGGGCGAGAAGTTCGGCGCGCTGGACCGCCCGTCCCTGACCGGCGAACTGTTCGCCGTGAATGCCGAGGGGGGCGATCCCGAGGCCCTCGTCGGATTTCGGGTCCGCGGCGACCTGGGCACGCACATCCGCGGCAAGAAGGCCGAGGACGTCGCGGCGTTCCTCGTGGACGACCTGCCCGCCGACGACAAGGCGGTGATCATCACGGTGTCGCCGTTCGCGGCCGACGCCTATTCGCGTGCGGAGAAGCTCGACATCTACACGGGGCGCCGCGTGCGCGTGGCGACGGCGCCGATCCGGAACGCCTCGTTCGCCACGGACAACGCCGGCGTCGTGCGCTTCGCCCACGGGTCCGACATCGACCTGACCAACCGCCTCTACTACCGCAAGGGCGACGGCGAAAACTGGCAGCTCATCAACGACGACAGCGTCACCGGTCACGACGAGTCGCCGGTGGGTTTCTCCGCCGACAACCGCATCGCCTACCTCAACGTCGAAAGCGAGAAGGGGCCGGACCGCATCGTCGCCTTCGACACGGCCACCGGCACGCGCACGGACGTCCTGCGCGACGACGTGGCCGACCCGCTGCGGATGATCTACAAGCCCGGCACGGGCGTCCCGGTCGGTGCGTACTTCATGGCCGGCAAGCCGGTCACGCGGTTCTTCGACCCCCAGAGCCCCGAAGCACGTTTGCAGCGTCAGCTGGAAGAGGCCTTCGCCGGTTCCACGGTGTCGGTCACGTCGCAAACATCGGACGGCTCGGTCGCACTGGTCCGCGTCTCCAGCGACCGCAGTGCCGGCGACTACTACCTGTTCGACACGGTCAAGCGCAAGGCCGACTACGCGCTCGGCAGCCGCGACTGGTTCGATCCGGATGCCATGAACCCGATGATGCCGATCGAGTTCAAGGCGCGCGACGGCCTCGCCATCCATGGCTACGTCACGCGGCCGAAGGGCAGCGAAGGCAAGCGCGTGCCGATGGTGGTCATGCCGCACGGCGGCCCGTTCGGCATTCGCGACTACTGGGGCTTCGACGAAGACGCGCAGCTGCTGGCCAGCGCGGGCTACGCAGTGCTGCAGGTCAACTTCCGCGGCTCGGGCGGGTACGGTCGCGCGTTCCACCATGCCGGCGCCCGCCAATGGGGCGGCACGATGCAGGACGACCTGACCGATGCCACGCGGTGGGCCGTGGAGCAGGGCATTGCGGACGGTTCGCGGATCTGCCTCTACGGCGCCAGCTATGGCGGCTACGCCTCGCTCATGGGCGTCGCCAAGGAGCCGACGCTGTACAAGTGCGCCGCCGGTTACGTCGGCGTATACGACCTGCCGACGATGCACACCGAAGGCGACATCAGCGAGCGCAAGTCGGGACGCAATTTCGTGTCCGAATGGATCGGCCCGCGCGACAAGGTCGTCGCGGTGTCGCCCACGCGGCTGGCCGACCGGATCAAGGTGCCGGTGTTCCTGGCCGCGGGCGGCGAGGACGAGCGCGCGCCGATCGAGCACAGCCGGATGATGGAGAGTGCGCTGCGCAGGGCGGGCGTGCCGGTGGAGACGCTGTACTTCGACACCGAAGGTCATGGCTTCTACGTGCCGGCGCACCGCCGCGAGTTCTACACGCGGCTGCTCGCGTTCCTGTCGCGCAACATCGGAGGCGACACCGCTTCGCCGCCGAAGTCGGCGTCGACCACCGCGCGATAACGAACCGTTGCAAGAAAAAAGGCGCCGGGAGGCGCCTTTTTTTGTTGCAGAAAACCCCGTATCACTTCACGCCGTGCATCCACCGGCGCAGCAGCGGCGACGCGATGAAGGCGAGGACCGCGAACCCGATGCCGATCCACATCATCAGCCAGAAGAGGTGGGCGTATTTCGCGCCGGCCTCGGCCATGTCGATCGCCGTGCCCTCCGGGATGTCCAGCGAGGCGAGCTTGCCGAATTTGGCCGCGAGCGTTTCCGAGAACGCCGTGGCGAGGAACCACGTGCCCATCATGAGGCTGACGACGCTGCGCACCGACAGCTGCGTCACTGCCGA
This sequence comes from Cognatilysobacter segetis, assembly GCF_004359965.1. Taxonomy (GTDB): domain Bacteria; phylum Pseudomonadota; class Gammaproteobacteria; order Xanthomonadales; family Xanthomonadaceae; genus Cognatilysobacter; species Cognatilysobacter segetis. The sequence continues at coordinate 50,586 of NZ_SMRQ01000009.1, forward strand.
CAGCCCGACCGGCGCGAGGCACATCTCACCGACTTCGAGTGCGAAGTAGGCGAGTACCAGCCACCAGACGCTGGCCAGTTGTCCGGTCGCACCGGCGTGCTCCGCTGCCCAGGCGAGCGGAATGAAGCTCAGCCCGGCGAACAGCAGGCCCAGCGCCGACTTCGTCGGCTTGGATGGGTCCATGCCGCGCCGGCCCAGCCACGCCCACAGCGCGCCGAACGTCGGCGCCAGCAGCACGATGAACATCGCGCCGAGGTAGGTGAGCGAGCTTGCCGTCTGCGGAAGCACCAGCGCGTCGCGCACGAGGAACACCAGCATGGCGACCACCGCCGCGCCGAACAGCACGCGCGGCGCGGCCGAGGTCGGCTTGCGGTCCGACGACGTCGCCGACACCACGAATGCGAGCGGCGCCAGCAGCAGCGAGGCGATCGACCACGGCGCCGAGCGCACGAACGCGGCGAAATCGACGTGGGCCGCCGTCGAGGCCGCCTGCGCCGCCGGGTTCACCATCGACGGCACGATGTCCTTGGTCAGCATGCGATCGGTGAACGTCACCCACGAGCCATAGGTCTGCTCGTAGAGAGTGAAGAACACCAGGCACATGAAGATCAGCGTGATCAGCGCGATCATCTGCTGACGCTGCACGGCATTGCATCGTGCGATCACGAACCAGACGAACCACACCAGCACGCCGACCATCACCAGGATCATCAGGCCGAGTGCCAGCGACACGTCACCCGGGAGTCGGAACGCGCCGTTCGCGACCGCCCACATGAGCCAGGCGACGGGAAACAATCCGACGACCGCACCGACGTAGATCGCCAGTTCCCGTGGCAACCCGAGCACGCGTTCACGCAGGCGCGCCGGCTCCGGAGGCTCCGCGTGTCCGTGCAGGTATTTCTGGCCCCAGATGAACTGCGCGAGACCGAGCAGCATGCCGATGCCGGCGGCGCCGAAGCCGTAGTTCCAGCCCAGCGTCTGGCCGAGGTAGCCGCATACGATCGAGGCGAACAGCGCGCCGAGGTTGATGCCGGCGTAGAACAGCGAGAAGCCTGAATCGCGGCGCGGGTCGTCCTCGGCGTAGAGCTTGCCGACGATCGTCGAGATGTTCGGCTTGAGGAAGCCGACGCCCATGATGATCAGCGCGAGGGAGAAGTAGAACGCGCGCAGCGCGCCTTCGTCGCGCACGACCTGGCCGCCGACGACGTGTGCCGCGCTGCCTTCGATCGCCATGCCCGCGTGGCCCAGAACGAGCAGCAGGCCGCCGAAGATCACGGCCTTGCGCATGCCGAGGTAGCGGTCGGCGAGCATGCCGCCGAACACGGGGATGCAGTAGACGAGGCCGCCGTACGCGCCCAGCACGTCGTAGCCCGCGTTGTCGGTGAACAGGTGGTGCTTCAGCAGGTACAGCAGCAGCAGCGCCTTCATCCCGTAGAACGAGAAGCGCTCCCACATCTCGGTGAAGAAGCAGACGTAGACGCCCTTGGGATGCCCGAACAGGTCGCGGCGCGGATCCGCGGCGAGCGCGGCGGTATTCGGGATCGACGACACGCAGCACTCCGGCGTGTGAAAGGTGGCCGGAGTATAGCCACGGCCTGCGTGAGGCCGTCCGGGGCAGGGCGGCGCAGGCGTTGCGACGCGCGTTGGCGTGCTGCAGCGCACGACGCATGCCCGTTGCCGACGCCTCGTCGCCGCGCCCGGCCGCGCTCGCGCGCACCTGCGCGGCGCCGGGCGCCTCCACGCGCACCTTCGCTTTGCCGCCACTGCCGCCGGCCCTACCATCGGCGGTCAACCCCCGATCGCGGAGCTCCGATGTCCCTTCGCCACGCCCTGCTGCCCCTGATGGTCGCCGCCGTGCTTCCGCTCGCGGCATCCGCCGCGCCCCACGGTCTCCAACCGCGCGAGCTCGCCACGCTCGACCGGTTCTCGTCTCCCACGCTCACGCCCGACGGCAGGACGCTCGTCTTCGCGCGGCGCGTGGTGGATTTCGATGCGAACAAGGCGTCGACCGCGCTGTGGGCGCAGGACGCCTCGAGTCCGTCGGCGAAGGCGCGTCGCCTCACGCCCGAGGGCTGGAACGTCAATTCGCCGGAGGTGTCCCACGACGGCAAGCGCGTCTATTTCCTCAGCTCGAAGGGCGGCTCGTCGCAGCTCTATTCGGTGCCGCTGGCCGGCGGCGCGCCCGCGCAGGTCACGGCACTCCCGCTCGACGTCGGCAACTACGCGGTGTCGCCCGACGGCGAACGCGTCGTGGTGTCGATGGAAGCGTTCCCCGAGTGCGCGGGGGACCTCGCCTGCAATGCCAAGCACGGCCAGCGCACCGACCTGAAGAAGACGAGTGGCGTCGTGTTCGACCGGCTGTTCATCCGCCACTGGGATGCGTGGAACGAGGGCAAGCTCAATCGCCTGTTCGTCGTCGACCTGCCCGGCGCGGGCAAGACCGCGGCCACGGCCAGGCTGGTCGGCGGCAACGTCGTCGGCGACGCGCCGTCGCGCCCGTTCGGCGACGCCAGCGAGTTCGGCTGGTCGCCGGATTCGAAGTCGATCTTGTTCAGCGCGCGCGACGCCAACCGCGAGGAGCCGTGGTCGACCAACTTCGACCTCTATCTGGTGCCGGCCGACGGAAGCGCGGACGCACGCAACCTCACCGCCGACAACAAGGCATGGGACACGGGCGGCGTGTTCAGCCCCGACGGCCGCACGCTGTACTACCGCGCGATGAAGCGCCCCGGCTTCGAGGCCGACCGCTTCGCGCTGATGGCGATGGACCTCGCCAGCGGCGAGAAGCGCGAGATCGACCCGAAGTGGGATCGCTCGGCCGACGGCATCACGCTCTCCGACGACGGCAGGACGATCTACACGACCGCCGAGGACATGGGCCAGCACCCGCTGTGGGCGGTCGACATCGCGTCCGGCGGCGTCACCCGGCTGATCGGCGACGGCACCGTGTCGTCGTTCGACATCGAGAACGGCGTGCTCGCGTTCTCGCGCAACTCCCTCAAGTCGGGCGACCAGCTCTTCGCCGGTGGCCTCAACGGCAAGCCCGTGCGCGCCCTGTCGCCGGGCGCCGCCGAGCTGCTGAAGGACGTCCGCTTCGGCGACTACGAGCAGTTCAGCTTCAAGGGCTGGAACAACGACACGGTGCACGGCTACGTGGTCAAGCCGTGGAACTACGAGAAGGGCAAGCGCTATCCGGTCGCGTTCCTCGTGCATGGCGGCCCGCAGGGCAGCTTCGGCAACGGATGGAGCTATCGCTGGAACCCGCAGACGTACGCGGGGCAGGGCTATGCGGTCGTCATGATCGACTTCCACGGCTCGACCGGTTACGGCCAGGCGTTCACCGACGCCATCAGCCAGCACTGGGGCGATCGACCGCTGGAAGACCTGCAGAAGGGCTGGGCCGCGGCGCTCAAGCAGTACCCGTTCCTCGACGGCGACAAGGCCTGCGCGCTGGGCGCGAGCTACGGCGGCTACATGGTCTACTGGATGGCCGGCAACTGGAACCAGCCGTGGAAGTGCCTGGTCGACCATGACGGCGTGTTCGACGCGCGCATGATGGGCTACAGCACCGAGGAGCTGTGGTTCAGCGAGTGGGAGAACGGCGGCACGCCGTGGGCGAATCCGAAGGCCTACGAGAAGTTCAATCCGATCAACCACGTCGAGAACTGGCGAGTGCCGATGCTGGTCATCCACAGTCAGCAGGACTTCCGGATCCCGGTCGAGCAGGGCATCGCCGCGTTCACCGCGCTGCAGCGCAAGGGCATCGAGTCCAAGTTCCTGTATTTCCCGGACGAGAACCACTGGGTGCTGAAGCCGCAGAACAGCGTGCTCTGGCACGACACCGTGAACGGCTGGCTGAAGCAGCACATCGGCCAGTAAGCCGAGCAACTGGAACACCGACGCCCGTCCTCTAGCGAGGGCGGGCGTCGTCGTTTCCGGGCGGCGTTGACGGGACGTAGCCGGTGCGCGCGGCAGGCTGCGGCCATGAGCGAGACGCAGAAATGGCCCGATCGCCTGTGGATCGTCCGGCACGGCGAGTCCGCCGGCAACGTCGCGCGCGACCGTGCGCGCGTGGAAAACGCGATCACCTACGACTTCGGCACGCGTGACGCGGACGTGCCGCTGTCCTGCCTGGGCGAGCAGCAGGCTGATGCGCTGGGCCGCTGGTTCGCGGCCTTGCCCGAGCACGAGCGCCCCGACGTCTTCCTGTGCTCGCCATATGTTCGCGCGCGGCAGACGATGCAGCGCGTGCTGCAGCAGTGCGGCATCGACTGCGACCGCATCCGCTATGACGAACGCCTGCGCGAGCGCGAGTTCGGCATCTTCGACGGCCTCACGCGCCTCGGCGTGGAGCAGCACTTCCCGGACCAGGCACGCGCCCTGACCCTGATCGGCAAGTTCTACCACCGCCCGCCGGGCGGCGAGAGCTGGTGCGACGTGATCCTGCGGCTGCGCAGCGTCATCGACACGATCACGCGCGAGTACCGCTGTGACCGCGTGCTGATCGTCGCTCACCAGGTGACGGTGCTCTGCTTCCGTTACCTGTTCGAGCGCATGTCGGAGGCACAGATCCTCGAAATCGACCGCCAGAAGGACGTGGCCAACTGCGCGATCACGGGCTATGCGTTCGATCCGAACGTCGGGCACATCGGCAAGCTGGTGCTTGAGCGCTACAACTTCGTCGCGCCGCTGGTCGAGGCCGGCGCACCGGTCACCACCGAGCCCGACGTGCCGGCGGGGCCGAAATGATGCTGCCGACGCCCATTGCGATCACGCCGGCGCAGCTGCGCCGATGGCCGTTGCCGCAGCCGTCCCACGAGGGCGACAAGGACGCGCGCGGCCGGATCCTCGTGGTCGCCGGCGCGGGCGAAATGCCGGGCGCGGCGCTGCTCAGTGCGGTTGCCGCGCTGCGCGCCGGCGCGGGGAAGCTGCAGGTGGCGACCTGCACGAGCGCGGCGCCCCTGGTGGCCGCCGCGGTGCCCGAAGCGCGCGTGGTCGCGTTGCCGGAGACCCGGGGCGGCGCGTTGGCGACGGCCGCGCGCGAGCGCCTGACCGTCATGGCGTCGCATGCGGATGCCATCGTGGTCGGCCCGGGCCTGCTCGAGTCGACAACGACCGCGCGCATGCTCGCCGCGTGGCTCGCGCAATTGCACGCGGTTCCGGTGGTGATCGACGCCGCGGCCCTGTGCGCGTTCGACGACGATGGCGACCGCGTGGCTGCCGGTGAGGCCCTGCGGATCATCACGCCGCATGCCGGCGAGGCGGCGCGCCTGCTTGGCTGCGGGCGCGACGAGATCGTCGCGCGGCCGCTCGAACTCGGGATCGAGATGGCGCGGCGTTTCGACGCGGTCTGCGTCATGAAGGGCGCGACCAGCTACATCATCGACGGCCCGACGTTGGGGCGCGGCGAACGCGAGGCGGTCGCGTCGAACGACTATGGCAACGTGGGGCTCGCCACGTCCGGTTCGGGCGACACGCTGTCGGGCATCATCGGCGGGCTCGCGGCGCGCGGCGCCACGCCGTTCCAGGCGGCCGCATGGGGCGTCTACCTGCACGCCGCCGCGGGCGACGCGCTCGCCGAGCGACAGGGCGGGCCGCTCGGTTTTCTCGCACGCGAGCTGCTGGACGAGGTGCCACGCCTCATGCAGGCGGGCGCGACGCGAGGCAGCTAGACCGCGACGCCGGACGGGATTCGGGAACGTTGCAGGTCGCCTGTTTCAGCAGCAGCGCGAGCGCCCGCGGCCGTAGCGCGCCTCGACGCGTTCGCGGAAGAACGTCGTGCGATCCATCGGCAAGCGGTCCGGGTGCGCGCGCCGCACGTGCTCGCAGTAGGCCGCGTAGTCGGGAATGCCGACGGCGAGGCGCGCGGCCTGCGCCAGCGTCGCGGCGATGCGCCGCGCCGCCGCCCGCCATCGCTCAGCCCAGCGCCGCATGCGGCATCTCCCGTGACGTCGGTGCCGCGTCGCGGCGCGCGTTGCGCATCGCGCGCAGACCGAAGCCGACAGTGGCGAGCAGGACGCCGATGAAGAGCACGCAGAGCGCCGCGTCGACGGTGTTGTTCAGTACGACGCGCTGCATGTCGCCCAAGGACTTCGCCGGCGCGAGCACTTCGCCGCGCGCGGCGGCGTCCGAGAATTTCCGCGCGGCGGCGAGGAAGCCGATCTTCGGATCGGGATGCAGGAGCTTTTCCAGCCCGGCCGTCAGCGTGCACGCCAGCAACCAGAACGTCGCGATGCCGGGGATCCACAGCAGCCGCTCGCGCTTCATGCGCACCAGCACGACGCAGCAGAACACGAGCGCGATGCCCGCCAGCATCTGGTTGGCGATGCCGAACAACGGCCACAGCGTGTTGATGCCGCCCAGCGGATCGACGACGCCCTGGTACAGGAACCAGCCCCAACCGCCGACCGCGAGCGCGGTGCCGAGCACGTTGCCGGCCCAGCTGTGCGTTTCCCGCAGCGGCGGATAGGCGAGGCCCGCCATCTCCTGGAACATGAAGCGCGCCACGCGCGTGCCGGCGTCGATCGTCGTCAGGATGAAGAGCGCTTCGAACAGGATGGCGTAGTGGTACCAGAACGCCATCATCGTGCTGCCGCCGCCGAGGCCCGCGAGGATGTGCGCCATGCCGACGGCGAGTGTCGGCGCGCCGCCGGTGCGCGACAGCACGGTCTCCTCGCCGATCTGCCGCGCCGTCGCCGCGAGCAGCTCCGGCGTGATCGCGAAGCCCCAGCCGTTGATCGCCGTCGCCGCCGAGTCCAGCGTGCTGCCGAGCGCGGCGGCCGGCGCGTTCATCGCGAAGTACAGGCCCGGCTGCAGCACGCAGGCGGCGATGAGCGCCATCACGGCGACGAACGCCTCCATCAGCATCGCGCCGTAGCCGATCACCGGGATATCGGCTTCGCTGGCGAGCATCTTGGGCGTGGTGCCCGAGCTGATCAGCGCGTGGAAGCCCGAGACCGCGCCGCAGGCGATCGTGATGAACAGGAACGGGAACAGCGCGCCGCTGAAGACCGGTCCGCTGCCGTCGACGAAACGCGTGATCGCGGGCATGCGCAGGTCGGGCATCGAGACGAGGATCGCGATGGCGAGCCCGACGATCGTGCCGATCTTCAGGAACGTCGAGAGGTAATCGCGCGGCGCGAGCAGCAGCCACACCGGCAGCACGGACGCGATGAAGCCGTAGCCCATCAGCCACCAGGCGAGCGTGGTGCCCTCGAGGCGGAACACGCCGCTCCAGTACGGATCGGCGGCGACGTGGCCGCCGGCCCAGAGCGAGGCGAGCAGCAGCACCAGGCCGAGGAGCGAAGCCTCGAGGATCCGGCCGGGGCGCAGCCACCGCAGCCATGCGCCCATCAGGAGCGCGATCGGAATCGTCATCGCCACCGTGAAGGTGCCCCACGGGCTCTGCGCGAGCGCCTTGACCACGACCAGCGCCAGCACCGCCAGCAGGATGATCATGATCGCGGCGATGCCGAGCATCGAAACGACGCCCGCGGCATTGCCCATCTCGCTGCGGATCATCTCGCCCAGCGAGCGACCGTCGCGGCGCGTGGAGAAGAACAGCACCAGCATGTCCTGCACCGCGCCGGCGAACACGACGCCGAACAGGATCCACAGCGTGCCGGGGAGGTAACCCATCTGCGCGGCGAGCACCGGGCCCACCAGCGGTCCCGCGCCCGCGATCGCGGCGAAGTGATGGCCGAACAGCACGCCGCGCGTGGTGGGCACGTAGTCCAGCCCGTCGTTGCGGCGGTGCGCCGGCGTGGCGCGCGCGGGATCGAGGCCCAGCGCGCGGGCGACGTAACGTGCGTAGAAGCGGTAGGCGACGAAGAACGTGCTGGCCGATGCCGCCACGAGCCACATCGCGCTCACGGTCTCGCCGCGATGCAGCGCGAGAACGCCCAGCGACACGACGGCGATCGCCGCGAGCGCCACCCAGAAAAGCCCTGCCAGTCCCCGCATCGCGCGCCCTCCCGTGAGTACGCGAGCGTCGCGCAGGCCGGTGGCGGGGTCAATCTGCGATGCGCAACGGCGGAAGCGCTAGAGCCAGCGCGCCTTCTTGAACTTCCAGTAGAGCAGCAGGCACACCGCCGCCATCGCCGCGATCAGGACGTAATAGCTCCAGCGGCCGTGCAGTTCGGGCATGTGCTCGAAGTTCATGCCGTACCAGCTTGCGACCAGCGTGGGCGCGGCCAGCAGCGACGCCCACGCGCCCAGGCGCTTGACGATCTCGCCCTGCTGCACCGTCACCAGCGAGAGGTTGACGCCCACCGCCGCGGTCAGCATTTCGCGCAGCGTCTCCGTGCTCGACTGGATGCGGATCGCGTGGTCGAGCACGTCGCGCAGGTACGGCTGGATCACATCGTCGATCAACGGGCCCGGCATGCGCGTGAGGTGGCTCACGATGTCCTGCAGCGGCTCAACCGCCATGCGCAGCTGGGTGAGGTCGCGCTTGAGCCAGTACAGGCGCTGCACCGTCTCGCGCCGGAAGTCCTCGGCGAACACGTCCTTTTCCAGCTCGCCGAGCAGCCGGTCGTACTCGTCGACGATCGGCAGGAAGTTGTCGACGATCAGGTCGAGCACCGCGTACAGCGCGGCGCCGGGGCCATGCACCAGCAGCGGCTTCTCGCGCTCCAGGCGCGCGCGCGCCGGCGCGTAGCTGGTCGACGCGCCGTGGCGCACCGTCACGATGTAGCGCGGGCCGACGAAGATATGCGTCTCGCCGAAGCGGATGCTGCCTTCGCTCGACTGCGCGGTGTGCACGGCGATGAACAGCGAATCGCCATAGGCCTCGAACTTCGGGCGCTGGTGCGCGTTGCGGGCGTCCTCCACCGCGAGCGGATGCAGGCCGAACTCCTCCTGCAGCGTCGCCAGCACCGCCTCGCCGGGTTCGTACAACCCGACCCAGACGAAGCTGCCGTCGTCGACGGCAAGCACGTCGCTGATCTGCTCGATGTCGATGTCGCGGCGCTCGCCGCGCGTGTCGTACGCGGCGCAGTTGACGACGCAGGCGGCGTAGGCGGGCTCGGTCATGCGCCGATGCTAGCGGCCGCCGGGCGGTGCGTGCCGCGAAGGCCGGCCCAGAGGCCGACATGGATCGGCAGCATCAGCGCGATCCAGCGCGCATTGTCCTGCGCCGCGAAGTCCAGCCACAGCGCGAATACGGCAATCAGCGCGAGTGCCGCGAGCACCGGCAGCAGGCGGGGCATCAGGGGTCCCGGCGCGCGGCCGCGCAGGATGCGCGCCGCGCCGACGAGGCCGAGCAGGGCGAGCGGGTCGAACAGCAGCAGGTTGCGGTTCGCCCAGCCGAACTCGTGCGCCGTGCCGAGCCAGAGATAGAGCATGAGCAGCCCGAGCAGGCCGCCGACGGACCAGAACACCAGCGCGAACGCGGCGACCGGTCGTGGCCGGCGCTGGCCCAGCAGCGCCAGTCCGAGCGCAAGCAGGAGGCCGGCACTGAGCCAGGGCCACATCGCGCGCGGCCCCTCGGCGGGTTCCGGCGCGATGCGATGCGGCAGCAGCGGCACCTCGGCGCCGACCAGCGGATGCCCGTCGACCTGGACCTCGCGCAGGGCGGCGGCCAGCCGCATCGGCACGAAGGCCTCCTCCCACAGCGAGAGCGGACGATCGGCCGCCGGCCCCAGGCCGACGTCGAAGCCGAGCCACATCCACGCCGCGGGCGAGGCCAGCCGCACCGCTTCGCTGCGGTAGGTGCTGCCGTGCGAGCGCCCCGACAGCTGGCGCCTCAGCTCGCCGCCGACGGCGCGGTCGATCGCGTCGCGCACGCGCGTGCTGCAGTTGTCGCGGAAATAGTCGTAGCTGTAGACCGCGTTCTCGGGCCGCGCGTTCTCGGCGAGCGCGTTCGCCAGCGCGTCGGCCTGCGCGTCGCTCAGCCGCAGCCACTGGATCGACACGCCGCGGCCCTCGTCGCGATAGGTCGACATGTCGACCTCGAGTGGCAGCGCGGCGAGCCGGTAGCGCATCATCCCGCGCACGAAATTGCCGACGAAGCCGGGCTCGGACGGATCGAAGAAGCCGAAGTTGTACGACGTCGCCGCGCCCGTGGCCGGGTCGACCACCACCAGCGCATCGTGGCCGAAGCGTTCCCAGAAGATCTCGCCCGGCTGCATGGTCGCCACGCCGATGCGCGGCGCCGCCGACGCGAACGGCGCCAGCAACAGCAGGAGGAACGCGAGGAGCGCGGCGACGCCGCGGCGGTCAGGCCTCGCCATGCACGCCGACGTGGAAGGCGTGCACGCGACGCGCGTCGGCACCGGCGACGCGGAAGACGAAACGGCCGAGCGAGAGCTCCTCGCCGGCTTCCGGCAGATGGCCGATCGCCGCCGTCACCAGGCCGCCGATGGTGTCGTACTCGTCGTCGTCGAAATCGGCGCCGAAGCGTTCGTTGAAATCCTCGATTGGCGTCAGCGCGTCGACGACGAACTGGCCGTCGGTCTGCGCGGCGATCAGCGCGTTCGGATCGTGGGCGTCGTCGTGCTCGTCGTCTATCTCGCCGACGATCTGCTCCAGCACGTCCTCGATGGTGATCAGGCCCGCGACGCCGCCGTGCTCGTCGATCACGATCGCCATGTGGTTGCGCGACTGGCGGAATTCGCGCAGCAGCACGTCCAGCGGCTTGGACGCCGGGATCAGCAGGGCGGGGCGCAGCAGCTCGTGGATGCTGGCCGGGCCGTTGTCGCTGACAACGCCGCGCAGCAGGTCCTTGGCGAGCAGCACGCCGAGCACCTCGTCGCGGTCCTCGCCGTGCACCGGGAAACGGGAGTGGCCGGACTCGACCACCATCTTCATGAGGTCGAGGAAGCGCGTGTCGGCGGGCAGCGAGACCATCTGCGAGCGCGGGATCATCACGTCGCCGACGGTCATGTCGGAGACGGCGATCGCGCCCTCCATCATCCGCAGCGTGTCGGCCTCGATCAGGCCGTCGTTCTGCGCGTCGCGCAGCAGCTCGACGAGGTCCTCGCGGGTCGACGGCTCCCCGGACAGCGCGGAGCTGATCCGGTCGAACCAGGAGCGGCGCTCGTGGCCGCGGTCGAGATGGGTACTACTGTCGTCCTCGGACATGTCTTCTTCGGTGCGCCGGGGGAGGCGCCGCCAGTCTATCCGGTCCAGGCGACCGGCCCGTGGAGATGGGGTCCGGCCGGGCGGGTCTCAAGCCCGCGTCAGTACGGATCGGCGATGCCGAGCCCGGCCAGGATCTGCCGCTCGCGGGCTTCCATAGCCTCGGCCTCGGCGTCCTCGAGGTGGTCCCAGCCGAGCAGGTGCAGCACGCCGTGGACCGTCAGGTGCGCGTAGTGCGCCAGCGGCCGCTTCGACTGCTCGGCGGCCTCGCGAGCCACCACGTCGGCGCAGACCACCAGGTCGCCGAGGTACGGCAGCTCGACCTCCTCCGGCAGCCCTTCGGGCCGCTCGGCCGGAAAGCTGAGCACGTTGGTCGCGTAGTCGCGGCCGCGGTACTGCCGGTTGAGCTCGCGTCCCTCTTCGCTGCCGACGATGCGGATCGCGACCTCCGCCGGCGCGTCCCGATCCGCCAGTGCGGCGGCCACCCATTTACGGAAGCTCGCCGCCGACGGCACGCCCGTGCGCGCCGTCGCGTAGCTCACGCTGACCTCGGGTTCCATCGCCGCCTCCGCGCTCACGCGCGGCCGGTGGCCGCGTCCGTGGCGTCGCGCGCATCGTAGGCATTGACGATCCGCGCGACCAGCGGGTGGCGCACCACGTCGCGCGATTCGAAGAACGTGAAGCTGATGCCCTCGACGCCGCGGAGCACGTCGAGCGCATCGCGCAGGCCGGACTTCTGTGATTTCGGCAGGTCGATCTGCGACAGGTCGCCCGTGACCACCGCGGTGCTGCCGAAGCCGATGCGGGTCAGGAACATCTTCATCTGCTCGACGGTGGTGTTCTGCGCCTCGTCGAGGATCACGTAGGCATCGTTGAGCGTGCGGCCGCGCATGTAGGCGAGCGGCGCGATCTCGATGACGTTGCGCTCCAGCAGCTTCGCCACCTTCTCCACGCCGAGCATCTCGTAGAGCGCGTCGTACAGCGGGCGCAGGTACGGGTCGACCTTCTGCGACAGGTCGCCCGGCAGGAAGCCGAGCTTCTCGCCGGCTTCCACCGCCGGGCGCACCAGCACGATGCGCTGCACACGCGCCGTGTTCAGCGCCTCGACCGCGCTCGCGACCGCGAGGAAGGTCTTGCCGGTGCCGGCCGGGCCGATGCCGAAGTTGATGTCGTGCGTGGCGATCGCGTGCAGGTAGCGCGCCTGGTTCTCGCCGCGCGCGCAGCGTGCCGCGCTTGACGCGGATCACCACGTCCTGCGGCTCGATCGCGTCGTCCATGCGCTGCTCGACGCCCGACTGGCTCAGCCGCAGGTGGATGCCCGGCTCGGTCAGGATCTCGTCCAGCGTGTCCGCCCAGAGCTCGTGGATCAGGCGCTCCGCGTGCAGCGCGGCCGGCGGCGAGCCGGTCACGCGGAACACGTTCCCACGGTTGGCGATCTGCACGGCGAGCCGCAGCTCGATCATGCGCAGGTGCGCATCGAAGGGACCGGCGAGGTTGGCGAGGCGCTCGGGATCGGGCGGGTCGAGTACGAAGTCGCGGTGGATGAGTTCGGCCATTCGGATCGGATCGTGGGGCGTGGATGTCGGCGGACGATGCACCCGGCGGGGGCAGGGGCGCGTGAGCTTGCGCGCGCCCGTCGCTTTGCGCAGAGTCGGCCGCGACGACGGGAGATCATGATGCGGATGGCACGCGCGGTGCGGACGATGCGGGGACTAAGCATTCTCGCAGGCCTTTGGACGACGGTGGCGGCGGGGCAGGTCACCGTCGTCACGGCCTCGAAGGTGCACACGATGGACGCGGCGCACCCGGTCGCGGACGCGTTCGCCTTCGACGCGACGGGCCGCATCGTCGACATCGGGGAGCGCGATCGCGTGCTCGCCGCGCATCGCGACGCGCGCCGCATCGACCTCGCGGGCGCGACGGTAGTGCCGGGCCTGATCGACGCGCACGGTCACGTCGGCAACCTCGGCTACACGTTCCTGCGCGCGGACCTCGTCGGTACGACCTCGAAGGTGGAGGTGATCGAGCGCCTGCGCGCCTCGGCACGTGACCTCGCACCGGGCGCCTGGCTGCTCGGGCGGGGCTGGGACCAGAACGACTGGACGGACACCGCGTTTCCCACGGCCGCCGACCTCGATGCCGCGTTTCCGGATCGCCCGGTCTGGCTGGAGCGCATCGACGGCCACGCCGGCTGGGCGAACACCGCGGCCATGCGTGCGGTGAAGCGCGACCTGGGCGGCGACTGGCAGCCCGACGGCGGCCGCATCGAACGTGCCGGCGGGCGCGCCACCGGCGTGTTCGTCGACGGCGCGATGGCGCTCGTCGACGCGGTGGTGCCGCCGGTCGACGACGCCACCGCGACCCGCGCCCTCGAGCTGGGCATGCGCGCGGCGGTCGAGCATGGGCTGACCGGCGTGCACGACGCGGGCGTCTCCCTCGCGGACCTGCGCCGCTACCAGCGCCTCGCGGATGCCGGCCGCATGCCGCTCCGGATCGACGCCATGGCCGACGGCGATCACGAGGCGTTCGACTGGCTCTGCCGCGCCGGCCTCTACCGGCACCCCGGCGGTCGACTCGGCATGCGCACGGTCAAGCTGTACATCGACGGCGCGCTCGGCAGCCGCGGCGCCGCGCTCCTCGCCCCGTATTCGGACGCCGCCGACACCCACGGGCTGCTGGTGGTCGAGCCGGCGAAGCTGCGCGGCATCGTGCGCCGCGCCCGCGACTGCGGCGTGCAGGTGGCCACGCATGCGATCGGCGATCGCGGCAACCGCGAGGTGCTGGACGCCTTCGAAGCCGCGCTCGGCACGACCGGCGGCGAGCGCCGCTGGCGCATCGAGCATGCGCAGGTGCTGGCGCCCTCCGACCTGCCACGACTCGCGAAGCTCGGCGTGATCGCCTCGATGCAGCCCACCCATGCCACGAGCGACATGCCGTGGGCGGAACAGCGCGTCGGCCCGGAACGCATCGTGGGCGCCTACGCCTGGCGCCAGCTGCGTGACGCCGGCACGCGGCTCGCGCTGGGTTCGGACTTCCCCGTGGAGTCGGTGGATCCGCGCCTCGGGCTGTACGCCGCCGCGACCCGCACCGACGCCGATGGCAAGCCCGCGGGCGGCTGGCGTCCCGAGGAGAAGCTCACGGCGTTCGAAGCGCTGCGCGGCTTCACGCTCGACGCCGCCTACGCCGGCTTCGACGAGGCCGAGGTCGGCAGCCTGGAGCGCGGCAAGCGCGCCGATTTCGTCGTGCTGCGCGAGGATCCGCTGGCGATCGACCCGGCCGGCCTGCGGACGCTCACGGTCGAGTCGACCTGGGTCGACGGGCAGCCGGTGTACGAGCGCGCCGCGGGCCGGTCGACGGCGCGCTGACGGGCGCGCGTCGACATCGGTGAGCCCGCCAGCGCCGTTGCGGCGCTTACGCCGGAACGGCCTCGTCCTGCGTCACCACGCGGCCGCGCAGCGAGTTCGACATCGCCTCGGTGATCACGACATCCACGAACTGCCCGACGAGGCGTGCCGGGGCGGGGAAGTTCACCGAGCGCATGTTTTCGGTCTTGCCGGTGAGCTCGTTCGGATTCTTGCGCGAGGGCCCTTCGACGAGGATGCGCTGCGTCGTGCCCACCATCGCCTGCGAGATGCGCGCGGCGTTGGCATTGATCGTCGCCTGCAGGCGCGAGAGCCGCGCATGCTTGGCCTCGCTCGACACGTCGTCCTCGAGGTTCGAAGCCGGCGTGCCCGGGCGACGCGAGTAGATGAAGGAGAACGATTGGTCGAAGCCGACGTCCTGGATCAGCTTCATCGTCTTCTCGAAGTCCGCGTCGGTCTCGCCCGGGAAGCCGACGATGAAGTCCGACGAGATCGAGATGTCGGGCCGCACCGCGCGCAGCTTGCGGATCTTCTGCTTGAACTCCAGCGCCGTGTAGCCGCGCTTCATCGCCGCGAGGATGCGGTCCGAGCCCGACTGCACGGGCAGGTGCAGGTAGTTGGCCAGCTGGGGCACGTCGCGGTAGGCCTCCACCAGCGAATCGGAGAACTCCAGCGGGTGCGAGGTGGTGAAGCGGATGCGGTCGACGCCGTCGATCTGGGCGATCGTGCGGATCAGCAGCCCGAGGTCGGCGATCTGCCCATCGCCGTACGGGCCACGGTAGGCGTTGACGTTCTGGCCGAGCAGGTTGATCTCCCGCACGCCCTGCGCGGCGAGCTGCGCCACCTCGACCAGCACATCCTCGAAGGGACGGCTGACCTCCTCGCCGCGGGTATAGGGCACCACGCAGAACGAGCAGTACTTCGAGCAGCCCTCCATGATCGAGACGAAGGCGCTCGGGCCGTCGGCGCGGGGCTCGGGCAGGCGGTCGAACTTCTCGATCTCGGGGAACGAGATGTCGACCTGCGGCCTACCGGACTCGCGGCGGGCCTCGATCAGCTGGGGCAGGCGATGCAGCGTCTGCGGACCGAACACCAGGTCGACGAACGGCGCACGCTTGACGATCGCCTCGCCCTCCTGGCTCGCAACGCAGCCGCCCACGCCGATCAGCACCGGCTTGCCGCCCTGCTTGAGCGCCCGCCAGCGGCCGAGCTGACTGAAGACCTTCTCCTGCGCCTTTTCGCGGATCGAGCAGGTATTGACCAGAATGACGTCGGCTTCGGCCGGGTCCGAGGTCATCTCGAGGCCCTCGGCGGCTGCCAGAACGTCGGCCATCTTCGCCGAATCGTATTCGTTCATCTGGCAACCGTGCGTTTCGATGAAAAGCTTGCCGCGCGGCGTGGCCGGCGACGCCGCGGCCGGGGCGGCAGCGGACGGGGTTGTGTCGTTCATGGGGTTCCGGGGTGGGGCGGCGGTTAATCCGGGCCGGCCGCTCAGTTTAACGCGGTGCAACAGGCCGGGTGACCGCATCCGCAGATCAACAATTCCAATCCGATCAACGGCTTGTGAAATTTCCGGGAACGGGGAATGATGCTCCCATGAAGACGCCCGTCGCACTTCTGCTGCTTGCCGGCCTGTTCGGCACCGCCCCGGCGCTCGCCGGCACCATCTACCGTTGCGATGTCGACGGCGTGCGCAGCTACGCCAGCAAGCGCGTGTCCGGCGCGCAGTGCGAGGTCGTCAGCCGCTACACCCGTCGAGCGTCCGCCTCGTCGACGCCGCGTGCGCAGGGCGCGGTCACGACGCCGGCCAGCTTCGTCGCCGGTTCCCCCGCGACGGGTTCGCTGCCGCCGTCGGCACCGGCCACGCCGGCGGCTTCTCCGGCGCCCGCGGCGACTGCGTCGTCCGGTGCGGGTCGCCTCGTGCAGGGCCAGATCTACTCGTACATGGCGGACGGCGTCCGCCACTACTCGAGCAAGCGGCCCCGCAACGTCGCCATGGCGGGTTCGGTGCGCACCATCCGCTACAGCTACATGGAAGCCTGCTTCGCCTGCGCCGCGCGGCCGGGCGTCAACTTCTCCACGCTCCGGCTGAAGCCGGACGCCTACCGCGGCGAGATCGCGGCGGCCGCGGCCCAGTACGGCGTCGACGAGTCGATCGTCCGCGCCATCATCCATGCCGAGTCCGCATTCAACCCGAACGCGCTGTCGCGCGTCGGCGCTCAGGGCCTGATGCAGCTGATGCCCGCCACCGCCCGCCGTTTCGGCGTCGGCAACGCGTTCGACCCGGCGCAGAACATCCGCGGCGGCGTGCAGTACCTGGCCTTCCTCCTCAAGCGCTTCAACGGCGACCTGCGGCTGGTCGCCGCCGGTTACAACGCGGGCGAGGGTGCGGTGGACAAGTACCGCGGCATCCCGCCGTACAGCGAGACCCAGCGTTACGTCCAGCGCGTGACGCTGCTGGCCGACCGCTACCGTTCGGGTCCCGTCCTGCGCTGAGCGGACAGCCCGGGTTCCGCCCTCGACGGGCGCCGCATCCGCGGCGCCCGTTGCGTTTTCGGCGTCGCGGGCATGTGGATTCGTGACCTTGCGAAGGCCGTGCGGATTGTCGGCCCGTTCACCGTTCCGTTACACTTCTCCGTCTTTATCAGCCGCCCCAGCAC
This sequence comes from Cognatilysobacter segetis, assembly GCF_004359965.1. Taxonomy (GTDB): domain Bacteria; phylum Pseudomonadota; class Gammaproteobacteria; order Xanthomonadales; family Xanthomonadaceae; genus Cognatilysobacter; species Cognatilysobacter segetis. The sequence continues at coordinate 67,687 of NZ_SMRQ01000009.1, forward strand.
CACGGGGTGGCCCATGTCGAATTTTTCGGAGTGCCGGATGGCCAACGAAGGGGTCAGCGAGCCCACCCACGAGCCGGTCAACCTCGGCCGCCGTCGGTTCCTCACCGCGACGACCGCAGTGGTCGGCGCGGTCGGAGCCGGCTTCGCCGCGGTGCCGTTCATCAAGTCCTGGAACCCGAGCGCGCGCGCCAAGCTCGCCGGCGCGCCGATCACCGCCGACATCAGCGGCCTGCCGATGGGGCAACGCATGATCGTCGAATGGCGCGGCCAGCCGATCTGGATCGTCCGCCGCTCGCAGGACATCCTGAAGGCGCTGCCGACGCTCGACGGCAACCTGCGCGATCCCAAGTCCGAGGACGCCGACCAGCAGCCGAAGTACGTACTCAAGGGCGACGTCCACTACCGCTCGATCAAGCCGGAGATCTCCGTGCTGGTCGGGCTCTGCACGCACCTGGGCTGCTCGCCCGAGATGAAGGCGGAAATCCGCCCCGAGCCGTTCGACCCGGCGTGGAAGGGCGGCTACTTCTGCCCGTGCCACAAGTCCCGCTTCGACATGTCCGGTCGCGTCTTCCAGGGCGTGCCCGCGCCGAAGAACCTCGCGGTGCCGCCGCATCATTACGAGAGCGACACGTCCATCGTGATCGGCGTCGACCCGCAGGGAGCTGCCTGACATGGCCACCAACAACGACACCAAGCAGGCGCCGAACGACGCCGCGACCGGGCTCGTCGCGGGCCTCGTCAACTGGTTCAACGACCGCGCGCCCGGCGCCGGCGTGGCCTACAAGAAGCACATGTCGGAGTACTTCGCGCCGAAGAACTTCAACATCTGGTACTACTTCGGCTCGCTCGCGCTGCTGGTGCTGGTCAACCAGATCGTCACCGGCATCTTCCTCACGATGCACTTCAAGACCAGCGCCGCGGAAGCGTTCGCGTCGGTCGAGTACATCATGCGCGACGTCGAATGGGGCTGGCTGATCCGGTACATGCACAGCACCGGCGCCTCGCTCTTCTTCATCGTCGTCTACCTGCACATGTGGCGCGGCCTCATGTACGGCTCGTACCGCAAGCCGCGCGAGCTGGTGTGGCTGCTCGGCATGGTGATCTACCTCGCCCTCATGGCCGAAGCCTTCATGGGCTACGTGCTGCCGTGGGGCCAGATGTCGTTCTGGGGCGCGAAGGTCATCATTTCGCTGTTCGGCGCGATCCCCGTGATCGGCAACGGCCTGACCGAGTGGATCATGGGCGACTACCTGCCGTCCGATGCCACGCTCAACCGCTTCTTCGCGCTGCACGTCATCGCGCTGCCGCTCGTCCTGCTCCTGCTGGTGGTGCTGCACCTCGGCGCGCTACACGAGGTCGGGTCGAACAACCCCGATGGCGTCGACATCAAGTACGGTCCGAAGGGCAATCGCTGGTCGCCGACGGCGCCGACCGATTCGATCCCGTTCCATCCGTACTACACGGTCAAGGACATGGTCGGTGTCGGCTTCTTCCTGATGCTGGCCGCCTTCATCATCTTCTTCGAGCCCACCGTCGGCGGCCTGTTCCTGGAGCACGACAACTTCACCGAGGCCAACCGCCTCGTGACGCCGGCCCACATCAAGCCCACGTGGTACTTCACCCCGTACTACGCGATGCTGCGCGTGGTGCCGAACAAGCTCGGCGGCGTCATGGTGATGTTCGGCGCGATCGCCCTGCTGTTCCTGGTGCCCTGGCTCGACAAGGCGCGGGTCAAGTCGATCCGCTACCGCGGTGCGCTCGCCAAGACGATGTTCCTGCTGCTCGCCTTCAGCTTCCTGTGGCTCGGCAAGATCGGTTCGGGCCCCGGCACGGACATCAACGAGACGTACATCGGCCGCGTGCTGACGTTCTTCTACTTCATGTTCTTCATCACCATGCCGATCTGGACCAAGCTCGATCGGACCAAGCCGGTGCCGGAGCGGGTGACGACGCATGACTGACACGTCCCTCGCCGCTGCTTCCCTCAACCCGCCTGCCGGATCCATGAAGATGCGCGTTCTGCGATCGCTTGCGACGCTCGTGCTCGGCCTCGCCGTATCGATGCCGCTGTTCGCCGAAGAAGAGGGCAACCTCCAGCCGGCGGGCACGGACATCACCGACCGCGCATCGCTGCAGCGCGGCGCCCAGCTGTTCATGAACTACTGCTCGGGCTGCCACTCGCTGAAGTACCTGCGCTACTCGCGCATGGCCGAGGACCTCGGCCTGACCGAGGACGAGGTGCAGAAGAACCTCAACTTCACGGGCGCGAAGGTCGGCGAAACGATCGACGTCGCCATGCCGGCCCAGTCGAGCGACTGGTTCGGCAAGCAGCCGCCGGATCTTTCCCTGATCTCGCGCGTGCGCGGCCCGAACTGGGTCTACACGTACCTCAAGTCCTTCTATCTGGACGAGTCGCGGCCGGTCGGCTGGAACAACACCGTGTTCCCGAACGTGTCGATGCCGAACCCGCTCTGGCAGCTGCAGGGTCTGCAGCATGCCGAGTTCGGCAAGCCCGATGCGACCGGCGAGCGCCCGGTGCTGGGCCTCAAGATCACGCAGCCCGGTACGCTCGACGCGCAGGGCTACGATCGCGCGGCGCGCGACATCACAGCATTTCTCGAGTATGCCGGCGAGCCTGCGGCCCTCAAGCGCCAGTCGATCGGCGTGTGGGTGGTCCTGTTCCTGGCCCTGCTCACGTTCCTCGCCTGGATGTTGAAGAAGGAATACTGGCGCGACGTGGAGCATTGATCGCGGTCGCGGCATCCGGGGAATCGGGATGCCGCATCGCCGCGACTCGGGACCGTTGGCGACCGCCCGCACGGGGTGGGCGGCGCCTTACGGCCGGCGGTTTCCGGTCGATCGAGGTCGACGATGGCGGCGAGTCCACGCATGCGTAATACCCTGACCCTGTTTTCCTCCACCGATTGCGTCCTGTGCCACCGCGTGCGCCTCGTGCTCGCGGCCAAGGGCGTGACGTACGACCTGATTCCGGTCGACCCCCAGAATCCGCCGGAGGATCTGGTCGACCTGAATCCGTACCAGTCGGTGCCCACGCTGGTCGAGCGCGACCTCGTGCTCTACGCGGCGAGCGTCGTCAGCGAATATCTCGACGAGCGCTATCCGCACCCGCCGCTGATGCCGGTCGATCCGCTCTCCCGCGCGCGCCTGCGCCTGGCGATGCTGCGGCTCGAGCACGACTGGGTGCCGCAGGTCCAGGCCATCCAGCTCGGCAACAAGGCCCAGCAGGAAGCCGGCCGCAAGCGGCTGAAGGAGCTGCTGACGGCATCGGTCCCGCTGTTCAAGGCGAGCAAGTTCTTCCTGAACCCGGAGATGAGCCTGGCCGACTGCGCGATGGCCCCTATCATCTGGCGCCTGCCGGCGTTGGGTGTGCCGCTGCCGAAGGACGGCAAGGCGATCGAGGACTACGGCAATCGCATCTTCCGCAATCCGGGCTTCACCCGCAGCCTGACCGAGCAGGAGCGCAAGCTCCGCGATCTTCCGGCCTGATCGGCCGTCGCCAGCCGCCCCGAAAACCCGCCTACCGGCGGGTTTTCTTTTTGGGGCCATCGCCGGAGCGCTCGCTTACACTGCGCCGATGACGGACGAATTCGAAATGACCAGTCACCGCCCGTACCTGTTGCGGGCGCTGTACGAGTGGATCGCCGACAACGGCCTCACCCCGCATCTGCTCGTGGATGCCACGCGTCCCGGCGTGCAGGTGCCCCGCCACGCGGTCAAAGACGGCCGCATCGTGCTCAACGTCGCGCAGCGCGCGGTGGCCGGCCTGGAAATGACCAACGACACGATCCGGTTCAGCGCGCGCTTCGGCGGCGTCAGCCATGCCGTCTCGGTGCCGGTCAGCGCCGTCCTCGCGATCTACGCCCGCGAGAACGGGCAGGGCATGGCCCTGCCGCCGGAAAACGAGGGCAACGAGGCCGAGCCGGGCATCACCGTCGACGGGAACGAGGAGGCCACGCCCTCGCTCGAGCTCGTGCAGGACGCCGGCGACGATACCCGGCCCGACGACGAGCCCCCGACGCCGCCGCGTCGCGGCCACCTGCGCATCGTCAAGTAGTCGGGCGGACCCGCAAGGCGACCGCTCGCGACGCGTTACGGGCGCGGCGACGATCGCGCGGGAAAGGCGAGCGGTTCCGGGGCGGGCGGACCGACGAAGCTGACCAGTCGATCGCCCCGCAGGACCAGGCGACCGGAATGACGGTCGCGGCCGTCGACCGAGTAGTCGAACCGGAACGTGCGTTCCCAGCCCAGTCGACCCTGCCGCAGCCGGCAGGGTCGCAGGGCGATCGCATGCACGGCTTCGTCGAGCCACTGGACGTTGGCGGCGCGGCAGGCGTCGCGCCCCAGTTCGCGTGCGCGCTCGGTGGCGGCGCGGCTCGCGTTCCAGAACGCGACCGCCGCGGCGGCGACCAGCATCAATACGATCAACGACGGCATTTTGTTACTGTGGCGGCTTGAAACGCCCGCGACAAGGGGCGGCCACGGGTCGAGAGGGGCGATCGATGAAACTGGTGTTTCCGGGCGGCGAACACCCCCAGGTCATCCTGCAGCCGGGCGTCAACAGCGTCGGTTCCGCGCCCGACGCCAATATCGTGCTCGACCGGCCCGGCGTGCAGCCGCGTCACTGCCAGCTGCACGTCACGGCCAATGGCGTGATGCTCGATGTCCCTGCGGAAGCGTCGGTGGCGGTCAACGGCTCGCCCGTGCGCGGGTTGATCGCCCTGCGCGACGGCGACCGCGTCAGCTTCGACCGCTTCGAGGCTCGCCTGACCGGCATGGAGAACGTTGCCGTGGGTCGTGCCGCGGGTGCGCCCGTCTCCGCCAACGACGACCTGTTCGCCACCACGGTGCGCGCGGCGCTGCCGCGCTTCCTGCTGCGCGGCGTGACCGGTCACCTGTTCGGCCGCAGTTTCCCGCTCACCGCGGTGAATACCGTGGGCCGCGCGCCGGAGTCGACGCTCAGGCTGGACGAGAACGGCATCTCGCGCGTGCATGCGCGGCTCGTGCCGAGCGACAGCAGCGTGCAGATCGAGGATCTCGGCTCCACCAACGGCACGTTCCTCAACGGCAAGCGGATCCTGCACGGGGAAGCGCATGCCGGCGACGAGATCGGCTTCGACACGCTGCGCTTCCGCCTGATGTCGACCGCGCCCTCGGACGAAACCGAGCCGCAGCCCGAATCGCCGACGCGCATGGATCCTCGCCTGCTCTGGGGCCTGGCGATCGGCATGGCGTTGCTGGCCGGCGCGATCGTGCTCGCGCTCTGAGACGAGGCGTCAGGCGGGCTTTCGCCCCAGCTTGAGCGACAGATCGATCGCGCGGACGTGCTTGGTGAGCGCGCCGATCGAGATGCAGTCGACCCCGTCCTCGGCGATCGCCCGCAATCCCTCGAGATCCACGCCGCCGGAGACTTCCAGCGGAATGCGCCCGCCTGCGATCGCGACGGCCTCGCGTCGCGTCGCCGCGTCGAAATCATCGATGAGGATGCGGTCGCAGCCGGTGTCCAGCGCCTCGCGCAACTGGTCCAGCGTTTCGACCTCGACGATGACCGGCAGCGCGTCGAAGCGCTCGCGCGCCGCCTGCACCGCGCGTGCGATCGAGCCGGCCGCGCGGATGTGGTTTTCCTTGAGCATCACCGCGTCGTAGAGGCCCATACGGTGGTTCGTGCCACCGCCGACCCGCACCGCGTATTTCTGCGCGACGCGGAGGCCGGGAATCGTCTTACGGGTATCGAGGATCTTCGCGCCGGTGCCGGCCACGGCATCGACGTGCGCGGCCGTGGCCGTCGCGGTGGCCGACAGCGTCTGCATGAAGTTGAGCGAGGCGCGCTCGGCGCTCACGAGCGCGCGCGCGCGGCCGCCGAGCGTCGCCAGCAGCGTGCCGGCGCGCACGCGGTCGCCCTCCGCGACGTGCCAGGCGATCGCCACGTCGGGGTCGAGCATCCGGTGGCAGGCGTCGAACCACGGCCGCCCGCAGACCACCGCCGGTTCCTTGCAGAGCAGGTACGCGGTGTCCGGGACATCGGGCAGCAGGGCGGCGGTGGCGTCGCCCGCGCCGACGTCCTCGTCGAGCGCACGGCGGACGTCCGCCTCGACGACGGCCGGTGCCGGCACGTCGAACGCGTTCATGCCGCGGTGATGCCGACCGCGGACAGGTCGAGCGACTCCTCGGCCAGCAGCACGGGGATGCCATCGTCCACGCGGTACGCGATCCGACCGTCGGCGGTGACCAGCGCCGCGTCGACGGGCGACGACTGCGGGCTGCCGTCGCCGCGCTTCACGCCACCCGTGGCGATGGCCGCGTTGAGGTCGTGCAGCATCCGCATGTCGATCGGACGGAGCGGCTGGCGGGTGGTCGGGCAGGCCAGCAGGTCGAGCAGCTTGCGGTCCATGGCGGGCATTCGCGGGCGGGCCGTTTAGAATACGTCTTTGACCCGGAAGTGACGCATGGCCGCTGTCGAACCGACCGCTCAAGCGCCCGTGGTGGGCATCGTGATGGGCAGCCGCTCCGACTGGGAGACGATGCAGCATGCGGCGACCCGGCTCGAGGCGCTGGGCGTGCCGCACGAGGTACGCGTGGTCTCCGCGCACCGTACGCCGGACGTGCTGTTCGATTACGCCGCCACCGCCCGCGATCGCGGCCTGCGCGCAATCATCGCGGGCGCCGGCGGCGCGGCCCACCTGCCCGGCATGATCGCGTCGAAGACGCCGGTGCCGGTGCTGGGCGTTCCCGTGCAGAGCCGTGCGCTCAACGGCCTCGACTCGCTGCTGTCGATCGTGCAGATGCCTGCCGGCGTGCCGGTGGCGACGTTCGCGATCGGCCAGGCGGGCGCCGCGAACGCCGCGCTCTTCGCCGCCGCGATGCTCGCCGATTCGATGCCGGACGTCGCCGCGCGGCTCGATGCGTTCCGCGCGCAGCAGACGGCCGACGTCCTGCAGAACGACGACCCGCGCCGATGACCACCGTCGGCATCCTCGGTGGCGGCCAGCTCGCGCGCATGCTCGCGCTGTCGGGCGCGCCGCTGGGCCTGCGCTTCCTGGTGATGGACAACGTCGCGGACGCGTGCGCGGGCCAGTTCGCACCGATGGTGGTCGGCGATTACCGCGACCAGGCCGCGCTCGCCGAATTCGCCTCGCGCGTCGACGTCGCCACCTTCGATTTCGAGAACGTCCCGGCCGAATCCGCGCAATGGCTGGCCGCGCGCGTCGACGTTTTCCCCAACCCGCGCGCGCTGGCGATCGCACAGGACCGCCTGGCCGAGAAGACGCACTTCCGCGACCTCGGGATCCCGGTTCCGCCGGTCGCCACGGTGGACACGCTCGACGGGCTGCGCGCCGCGGTGGATGCGATCGGCACGCCGTGCATCCTCAAGACGCGCCGGCTGGGCTACGACGGCAAGGGCCAGTTCCGGATCCGCGAAGCGGCCGACGTCGATGCCGCCTGGGCCGCGCTGGGTGCGCAGGCGCCCAAGGTGGGGCTGATCCTCGAAGGATTCGTCGCGTTCGAGCGCGAGTTGTCGGTGGTCGCCGTGCGCGGTCGCGACGGCGAGTTCCGCGCGTGGCCGCTGACCGAGAACTGGCACGTCGACGGCGTGCTGTCGGCGAGTCTCGCGCCGGCGCGCGTGGAACCCGAGCTCGAGGCGCGCGCGGTGGCGCACGCGCGGCGCCTGGCGGACGCGCTGGACTACGTGGGCGTGTTCGCCCTGGAGCTGTTCTGCCGCGATGGCGATCTGCTGGCCAACGAGCTGGCGCCGCGCGTGCACAACTCCGGGCACTGGACGATCGAAGGCAGCGAGACGTCGCAGTTCCAGAACCATCTGCGTGCGGTGATCGGGCTCCCGCTGGGCGACACGCGCATGGTCGGCCGCGCCTGCATGCTCAACTGGATCGGCGAAATGCCGGACGCGCGCGCGGTGCTCAAGGAGGCCGGCGGACACTGGCACGACTACGGCAAGGAACCGCGTGCGGGCCGCAAGGTCGGCCACGCGACGCTGCGCGCGGACGACGATCGCACGCTGGCGGAGGCGCTGCTGCGCGTCGGCGCAGCGCTGGGACGAGAGGCGCAGGTCGCGCCGGTGGTGGAGCGGCTGTCGGAGGCCTGAGGCCGTCGGCGTCGCGGGTGCCCGAAACGCGAACGGCCGGGTCGCCCCGGCCGTCCGTTCGATCCGTCGCGCGACGGATCACTTCATGTTCGACGCCACGAAGTCCCAGTTGACGAGGTTCCAGAAGGCCTCGACGAACTTCGGACGCGCATTGCGGTAGTCGATGTAGTACGCGTGCTCCCAGACGTCGCAGGTGAGCAGCGGCGTGTCGTCGCCGGTGATCGGCGTGTTCGCGTTCGACGTGCTGACGAGCGCCAGCGAGCCGTCGGGACGCTGCACCAGCCAGCCCCAACCCGAACCGAACGTGCCGACGCAGGTCTTGGCGAACTCGTCCTTGAACGTGGCGAAGTCGCCGAACGCGAGGTTGATGGCATCCAGCAGCTTGCCGGTCGGCTCGCCGCCGCCGTTGGGCTTCATGCAGTTCCAGAAGAACGTGTGGTTCCAGACCTGGGCCACGTTGTTGAACAGCGGGCCCTGCGCGCGGCGGATGATGTCGACCAGCGGCATGTCCGCGAACTCGGTGCCCTCGATCATCTTGTTGGCGTTGTCGACGTACGCCTTGTGGTGCTTGCCGTAGTGGTAGTCGAGCGTTTCGGCCGACATGTGCGGCTCGAGCGCGGCGCGGTCGTAGGGCAGGGGAGGCAGTTCGATGGCCATGCGGCAACTCCTTGCGGGGACGGGAGGCGTACAATTTTCCATTCTATCCCCACGCCGACGCCGCGGCCCGCCGCGGCCGCCGCATGCATACAAGGAGCCGGCCATGAACGTCATGGAGCGCATCCAGGCGGAAATCGACCGCCACCCCGTCGTCCTTTTCATGAAGGGCACGCCGCAGTTCCCGATGTGCGGCTTCTCCAGCCGCTCGGTGCAGGCGCTGCGTGCGGCCGGTGCCACCGACCTGCACACCGTCAACGTGCTGGAGGATCCGGAAGTGCGCGCGAACCTGCCGCGGCTCTCCAACTGGCCGACGTTCCCCCAGCTCTTCATCAACGGTGAGCTGATCGGCGGCTGCGACATCACGCTCGAGCTGCTCGACTCCGGCGAGCTGGCGCGGATCATCAGCGAGACGCAGGCCTCGTGACGGCCGGAATCGATCGCGTGCTCGACGGTCGCGTGGTGCTCGTCACCGGCGCGCACGGCGGCTTCGGCAGCGCCGTGGCCGAAGCCTGTGCGCGGGCGGGCGCGACCGTCGTCCTGCTCGGCCACCGGGTGCCGCGCCTCAACCGGCTCTACGACCGCATCGCGGCCGCCGGCGGGCAGGCCGCGCTGTATCCGCTCGATCTGGAAGGCGCCTCGCCCGACGACTACGCGCAGCTCGCCGAGCGCCTCGAGGCCGAGCTCGGCCGGCTGGACGGCGTCGTGCACTGCGCGGCCGAGTTCCGCGGCCTGACGCCGGTCGTGCACGCCGATCCCGCGGACTTCGCACGCTCGCTGCACGTCGGCCTGACCGCGCCGTGGTGGCTGACGCAGGCGCTCCTGCCGCTGCTGGCGAAGGCCCCCGATGCGGCGGTGGTGTTCACCCTGGACGCGCCGGAGCGCGTCGGCGCGGCCTACTGGGGCGGCTACGGGGTCTCGCAGTTCGCGCTCCAGGGCGTGGTGCGGATCCTCCACGCCGAGCTCGCCAACAGCGCGGTCCGCGTCGCGGGCCTGATGCCCGGCCCGATGCGGACGACGCTGCGCGCACGCGCGTGGGTCGAGGAAACCGACCGGCAGGCGGTCGATCCTTCCCTGTACGCGCCGGCCGCGGTCACGCTGCTGGCGCCGGCCGGCGCCGCACACCGCGGCGAGGTCTGGGCGCCGTCGCCGGTCCTCCCGGGCGCGGCCGCATGACCATCGCCTCCGCAGCGCTGCTGCTGTTCCTGATCCTAGACCCGCTCGGGAACATCCCGGTGTTCCTGAGCCTGCTGCGCGTGCTGCCGCCGAAGCGCCAGCGGATCGTGCTGGCGCGCGAGCTGCTGATCGCGCTGGGTGTGCTGGCCGCGTTCCTCTGGGGCGGCAAGTACGCGCTCGAGCTGATGCACCTGCGGCAGGAGTCGGTGTCGATCGCGGGGGGCATCGTGCTGTTCCTGATCGGCATCCGCATGATCTTCCCGCCGCCGGAAGGGTTGATGGGGGAGATCCCGGACGGCGAGCCCTTCATCGTCCCCATGGCGATCCCGCTGATCGCCGGACCGTCCGGCATGGCGGCGGTCATGCTGATGGGCAGCAACGAGCCGGGGCGGCTGGACGACTGGAGCATCGCGCTGCTGATCGCCTGGGCGGCGACCGCCGCGATCCTGTTCTCGGCGACCGTGCTCTACCGGTTCCTCGGCACGCGGGTGCTGACCGCACTCGAGCGGCTCATGGGCATGCTGCTGGTCGCCATTTCGGTCCAGATGTTCCTGGACGGCCTGTCGACCTACCTGCGCTGAAGGTTTCAGCCGCCGGTCGCGGGGCTGCCACGAAACGTGTCATGGCACTGTCATCGGCCGTGCCTACCATGTTAACCTGATGTTAACCACGATCAGGGCGGGGAGCCCCGAGCGTGCCATTCCGTCTGCCGTGACCATCGAGGCCTTTGTATGTCCCATACCAGCCGTCTCCGGCTGTCCAAGCTGACGCTTGGCCTGTTCACCGCTCTGGCTGCTGCGAATGCGTTCGCGCAGAGCACCTCCGCCGGTCTCGGCGGCACCGTGACCGATGCCGGCGGCCGTCCCGTCGCGGGCGCCGACGTCACGATCACGCACGTCGAATCGGGCACGATCAGCCACGCCACGACGGACGCGAACGGCCGCTATAACGCGCGCGGCCTGCGCGTCGGCGGTCCGTACACGATCACGATCAACCAGGCCGGCGCCGGTACGGGTCGCCAGGAAGGCGTGTACCTCGCCCTCGACCAGGTCGCGGACGTCGACCTGCACCTGGCCAGCGCCGACGTGCAGCTCGGCTCGGTGGTGGTGAAGGGCAAGGCGACGTCGCAGTACTTCGGTGCCGACATGAAGGGCATCAGCACGAACCTGTCGCGTCGTGACCTCGACCGCATGCCGGCCCCGGACCGTTCGATCCAGAACGTCGTGCGTGCCGATCCCCGCGTCGTAATCACCGACCGCGACCGCGGCGCGTTCTCGGCCAACGGCCAGAACTTCCGCTACAACAGCATCACCGTCGACACCATCCAGGCGGGCGACCCGTTCGGCCTGAACGACAACGGCCTGCCGACCAAGGGCACCCCGATCTCGCAGGACGCCATCGAGAGCTACAACATCTCGACCGCGAACTACGACGTCGCCACCCGTCGCGGCGTCGGCGCGTGGGTCAATGCCGTCACCAAGAGCGGCACGAACGACTTCCACGGCTCGGTCTACTACGTCTACCAGAACGCCGACAACATGATCGGCCGCAACCAGTCCGACGCGAAGTGGACGGGTTTCGGCAAGGACACCACCAAGGGTGCGACCCTCGGCGGCCCGATCCTGAAGGACAAGCTGTTCTTCTTCGCCAGCTACGAGGAAGGTGAGAAGACCAGCCCCGGCGCGCCGTACGGCACGTCCGACTCGAACGCCACGCTCAAGGTGCCGGGCGTCACGCAGGCGCAGCTCGACGCGATCATCGCCGCGGCGACGGCCAAGGGCCTGAACCCGGGCAGCCTGACCGCCTCGAACGTCAACACCGACAGCAAGCGCGGCCTCGTCAAGTTCGACTGGAACATCAACGACCAGCATCGCGCCAGCCTGCGTCTCAGCGAGACGAAGGAAATCGAGCCGATCATCACCAACGCGACGACGACCGGCGCCAACCCGCGCCTGCCGCTGTCGAGCAACTGGTACGTCCTCGACAAGAAGAACACCAGCTACGCGCTGAGCCTGTACGACGACTGGACCAGCAACTTCTCGACCGAAGCGTCGATCGGCTACAACGAGTTCACGCAGAACCGCGACCCGCTGGTCGGCGGCGCGCAGCCGGAAGTGACCATCCGCACGTCGGGCGCCGATACCGGCCCGGGCGTGACGCTCGGCACCGAGTTCTCGACGCAGGCCAACCGCCTCGCGGTCAAGACCTGGAACGGTTACTTCGCCGGCACCTGGTACGCGGGCGACCACGTCATCAAGGGCGGCTTCGACTACCAGCGCGACGACTTCTACAACCTGTTCCTGCAGAACTACTACGGTTCGTACGAGTTCAACTCGATCGCTGACTTCCAGTCGGGTACGTACCGTCGTTACCGCGTGGCGCTCCCGGCGCCGGGCTATGACCTCACCAACGTCGCCGCCCAGTTCAAGCTGACGCAGTACGGCCTGTTCCTGCAGGACACGTGGCAGGTCAACGACGATCTGTCGCTGCAGTACGGCCTGCGTTACGACATGCCGCACGTCACCCCGGACCCGACGCTCAATCCGTGCTTCGCGGCGGCGCCGGGCGCCGTCGGCCCGCAGGGCACGCCGGCCGTCTGCGGCCTGCGCACGAACCCGTCCAACGCGGCGGCAGCCACCGGCGGTTACGGTTATCCGAACACCGGCACCATCGACGGCAACTCGGTGCTGCAGCCGCGCGCGTCGTTCAACTACACGATCGATGAATCCACGCAGCTGCGTGGTGGCGCGGGCCTGTTCGTCTCGAACACGCCGGCCGTGTGGGTCGCGAACCCGTACTCGAACAACGGCGTCGCCGTGGCGAGCTACGACGTGAACCGCCGTCGCCTGCCGACGGACCCGGCGTTCAGCGCCGATCCGTTCAACCAGAACGTGCCGGGCGGCACGCTCACGCCTCCGGGCCTGGGCACGTCGCAGATGAACGTCAGCGTCGTCGACCCCGAGTTCCAGATGCCGTCGGTCGCGAAGTACACGATCGGCATCGACCACACCTTCCCGTGGTTCGGTGGCACGGTCGCGACGGCCGAGCTGCAGCACATCGACGTCGTCAAGGGCATCAAGTACGACAACCTCAACCTCGGTGCCCCGACCGGCACGCTGCCGGACGGTCGCCTGAGCTACGCACGTACGCCGAACGCGGCCCCGGGCGGCGCCAACACCAACCGTTGGAACGCCAACCCGTCGTTCGGCCAGCAGGTCATCCTGCTGACGAATACGGACAAGGGTAAGTCGGACAGCCTGACGCTCTCGCTGCGCAAGCCGTTCTCCAACGACTGGAGCGCCTCGCTGGCCTACACGTTCACGCGCGCCACGGACGTCAATCCGGGTGCGTCGAGCGTCGCGAACTCGAGCTTCCAGAACCGTTCTTGGATCAACCCGAACGACGACTACGAGGGCACCTCGAACTACGAGATCCCGAACCGCGTCCTCGCGCAGGTGACCTGGCAGCACCGGTTCTTCGGCAGCTACGCGACGAGCGTCTCGGCCCTGTACGACGGCCACAACGGCGCGCCGTACAGCTGGATCTTCGGCAACGACGTGAACGGCGATTCGTACTTCCGCGACCTGGCCTACATCCCGGCCGGCCCGCAGGACGTGCAGTTCGTGAACGGCACCTCGCAGGCCGCGATCCAGTCGTTCTTCGACTACATCGCCTCGAACCCGGAGCTGGCGCGCTACCGCGGCCAGATCTTCGAGCGCAACCAGGACCGCGCTCCGTGGGTGCACCAGCTCGACCTCAGCTTCTCGCAGGAAGTGCCGGGCTTCATGAAGGGTCACAAGGGCGAGATCCGCCTGGACATCTTCAACTTCCTCAACATGCTCAACAACAACTGGGGCGTCGAGTACCGTGCGTCGTTCCCGCTTGAGCGCGTGCTGGCGGATGAGGCGGGCGTGCAGAACGGCAAGTACGTGTACGACATCTCGCGTTACCTGCAGAACGGCGTGTACACGCCGCAGGCCCTGCGCCCGAACGAGAGCATCTCGCCCTCGCAGCGCTGGTCGGCCCTGCTGACGCTGCGCTACAAGTTCTGATCGCAGTCGTCGACGATGTAACGGAAACGGCCGGGGAAACCCGGCCGTTTTCCTTTGTCCGCCGTGCTGCGCTAGAGTCGCCCGATCAATGAAGACCGATGACATGAACGCAGCACTCGACGTACCCACCGCGGTTTCGCTTCCCACGGTCGATGCACGGATCTATCCGCGCAGCGGCCTCGACATCCTGTCCCGTACCGAGGTCGCACGCCTGCGCGACGCCTCCAGCGGCGGCATGCACGAACTGCTGCGCCGCTGCGCGCTGGCCGTGCTCACCAGCGGCAGCACGAGCGACGATCCGCGCGCCGCCCGCGAGCTCTACCCCGACTTCGACATCCAGGTGCAGCAGCAGGACCGCGGCGTCCGCATCGACCTGCTCAACGCGCCGGCGATGGCATTCGTCGACGGCGAACTGATCCACGGTGTCGCCGAGCTGTTGGCCGCCGTGGTGCGCGATCTGGCGTACACCGCGATCGAGCTCGGGGACAACTCCGCGCGCGACATCGAGCAGAGCGAAGGCATCACCGACGCCGTGTTCAGCCTGCTGCGCAACGCGCGCGTGCTGCAGCCGGGCGATCCGAACCTGGTGGTGTGCTGGGGCGGCCATTCGATCAACCGCGACGAATACCTCTACACCAAGCAGGTCGGCTACGAGCTCGGTCTGCGCGGCATCGACATCTGCACCGGCTGCGGCCCTGGCGCGATGAAGGGCCCGATGAAGGGCGCGACCATCGCCCACGCGAAGCAGCGTCGCCGCCGCATGCGTTACATCGGCATCACCGAGCCGGGCATCATCGCGGCCGAATCGCCGAACCCGATCGTCAACCACCTGGTGATCATGCCGGACATCGAGAAGCGCCTCGAGGCGTTCGTCCGCATGGGCCACGGCATCATCGTGTTCCCGGGCGGCGTCGGCACCGCGGAGGAGATCCTGTACCTGCTGGGCATCCTGCTGCGCGAGGAAAACCTCGAGCTTCCGTTCCCGCTGATCCTGACCGGCCCCACCGCGTCCGCGCCGTACTTCGAGCAGATCGACCAGTTCCTGCGCCTCACGCTCGGCGAAGCGGCGACCTCGCGTTACGAGATCATCGTCGGCGAGCCGGGCGAGGTGGCCCGTCGCATGGCCAAGGGGCTGCGGCGCGTGCGCGAGCACCGCATCTCGCACCGCGATTCGTTCTTCTTCAACTGGTCGATCGACATTCCGCTGGCGTTCCAGCGTCCGTTCGTGCCGACGCACGAGGCGATGGCCGCGCTGGACCTGCACCACGGCCGCAAGCCGCACGAGCTCGCCGCGGACCTGCGTCGCGCGTTCTCGGGCATCGTCGCCGGCAACGTGAAGGAAGACGGCATCCGTCGCGTCGAGGAATTCGGTCCGTTCGAGATCAACGGCGACGAGGACATCATGCAGGCGCTCGACGCGCTGCTGCGTGCGTTCGTGCAGCAGCACCGCATGAAGATCGCCGGCGACTACAGGCCGTGCTACCGCGTGGTGACCTGAGCGGGCCAGCGCTTCTCAGGCTTTGCTCGCGCCCTCGGCGATGAGGGGCAGCGTGACGCGGGCGACGTAACGCCCGCCATCGCTCTCGATCTCGACCTGGCCGCGTCCTTCGGTCAGGGCGTGCACCCGCTCGCGCGCCGATGCCAGTCCCACTGCGTGGCCGCGCGCGCTGCGAGCCGTTGGCGCGACGTCGTTCGCGACGGTCACCTCGACCTTTCCACGCGCCGGTCGGACGTCGATGTCGATCGTGCCGCCGTCCGGCAGGCCCTCGATGCCGTGCCGGATCGCGTTCTCCGCAAGGGGCTGCAACGAAAGCGAAGGAATGAGCGCGTCCGGGACGACGTCGGGCAGGTGCCATCGCACATTGAGCCGAGGCCCGAATCTCAGCGATTCGATCTCCAGGTACCGGCGGGTGAGCTCGAGTTCCTGCGACAGCGGTACCAGTTCCGGCCCCCGCAGTGCGGCGCGGAACAGGTCAGCGAGATCGAGCAGGACGCGCTCCGCCTCGTCGGGTCGCGCATGCACGAGGGCGGCGCCCGTGTTCAACGTGTTGAACAGGAAATGCGGCCGGATGCGCGCCTGCAACGCCTCGAGCTCCAACTGCTTCGCGCGCACCAGCAACTGCCGGGCGCGCCAGTAGTTCTGGTAGGCGAGCAGTGCGAACAGCCCCACGATCGCCGACAGCGCGAGCATGCGCAGGACGAATCGCGTCATTCCATCCGGTTCGTCGCCGACGATCGCGACGGCATGGGCCGCCGCGAGCGACACCAGCAGCGTCATCGCCAGCCACGCACCCAGGCAGACCCACGCGATCGAAGTGGAAGGCAGCCGTGCGAGGGGGCGGCGCGCCAGGTAGATCGCACAGAGGGTCGCGAGTGCCGTCCACTGGATGCCGAGCGATGCGAGTCCGAAGTAGACCAGCCGAGAACCGGAAGGCTGGCCGGGCGCCAGCGTGAGGAGCAGGGCCAGCGCTTCCCCGCACAGCATCACGGCGACGATCGCCTGCGGCTGGAAGAGGGCATCGAGCGGTCGACGATCGGGCATGCCGGGGCTCATCATTGCGCCGGGAACGCCGGCGGTAGCGCGGGACGGCGGCGGGTTGGACCGTCCACCCCGGGGAATGGCCCACCCGTCGGGCGTGCATGGTTAGACACTGGGCGCGGCCTTAGGGTACGTGTGCGGGAATCGGGAGGGAACATGCTGCCACGCAGCGGTAAACGCGTATTTCGGCGTCGCGGCCGGGGATTCACCCTGGTCGAGCTGGCCGTGACGGTGGCGATCATCGGGATCGTCGGGATGATCGCCGTCCCCAGTTTCTCGAAGATGGTCCGCCGGAGTCGCCTGACGTCGTCGGCCAACGAGATGGTGGCCACCCTCCAGATCGCACGCGCTGCGGCGATCAGCAGCCGCGCGAGCGCGACCGTCTGCCCCACCGCGAACGGCGCCACCTGCGCGGCCGCCGCCGGCAATCGCTGGGTCGCGTTCGTGACGAAGAACGGCGTGACCACGGTCCTCCGGGACACGATCCTGCAGCCGAACCTCGTCGTCACGCCGAGCGCGAACCTCGCGGCGGCGTCCAACAAGTTCACCTTCCGGCCGAGCGGGTTTTCCGCGGCCGGCGCCGCGGCGGGCGGCACGATCCGCGTGTGCTCGCCGGACCTGCCGAACGACAACGCGGTGGACGTGAGCGCGAGCGTCGGACGCATCAGCACCAAGCGCCTGCCTGCGTCATCGTCCTGCAGCGCACCTGCGGACAACTGAGGCTCCCATGCATCCACTCAAACCAATGCGAGTGCCTGCGCGCCAACGCGGCGTCGGCCTCATCGAGGTCATGATCGCCGTGCTCGTGCTGGCGATCGGCCTGCTCGGCATCGCCGCGCTGCAGGCCATCACCCTAAAGAACACGGGCAGTTCGGCGAGCCGGACGCAGGCGGCGATCCAGATCTACTCGATGATGGACATCATCCGGGCCGATCGCGCGAACCTCGGCACGTACAACACCAACATCTACACGGCCGGCGACGGCTCCGGCGCGCCCGGCACGATGATGGGCTGGCTGGACAGCCTGAAGACCACGGTCGCCCCCGACGCGAAAGGCCGCGTCGTCTGCCAGGCAGGAAACATGACCTGCAGTGTCGGCGTGCAATGGAGCGATACACGCGCCACCGGAGATTTCGGTCCGCTTGCCGAAATCCAAATCACGAGCCAGCTATGACGCATTCCGCATCCAGGGCCGCGCAGCGCGGCTTCACCATGATCGAGCTGATGGTCGCGCTCATGCTCGGCCTGCTCGTGGTGGGCGCGGCCAGCAGCATCTTCCTGTCGAACCAGCGTGTCTACGGCTCGACCGAGGCCATCAACCGCATCCAGGAAAACCAGCGCAGCGCCTTCGAGATGCTGACGCGCGACATCCGTGAAGCCGGCACCAATCCCTGCCTGCGATTCACGTCCACCGTCCGTCCCATCCTGCAGTTGAGCGCGCCGGATGCCGCCTACTGGGGACGTTTCGCCGACGCGCTGGTCGGAACGGAAGCGGGTAATGCGGACCGGATCACGCTGTACTCGGCGATCGGCAACGTCTACAGCGTCACCCAGCACAAGAAGCCGGCCGACCCCATCACGGTGGCGGGCAATACGGCGGGCCTGGTCAATGGCCAGTTGTTGATGCTCTGCAATACCGACTACGGGATCGTGTTCTCCGCGAGCGGCGTGACGGCGGGCGGATCGACCGTTGGCCACGACAGCGCCGCCAACTGCGGCACCGGATTCACGCCGACGCCGGATCCGACCAAGTGCACGGCCGCGAGCTCGGGTCCCGGCTACTGCTTCTGGCTCGGCACCGTCCCCGTCGCACCCACCGTGACCGACTTCGCGAACTGCCCCGCGGGGATCGGCCAGTCGCCCGCATACATCGTCGCTCCCACCGATGCCCTGTGGACGCTAGAGGCCAACGGTCGCAACGGGCAGTCGCTCTACCGCACCGTCGGTGGCGTCCGCAGCGAAATCGCGGAAGGCGTGACCGGCCTCGACATCAGCTACAAGGTGGGCAACGGTGCCAACTATGTCAGCGCCACGGCCGTCGCTGACTGGTCGCGAGTCACGGCGGTCCACGTCCAGATGACGTTCGTCGCGGCGCAGGGCGCGCTATCCGACACGCAGCGCCAGGGGACGAACAACGCTCCGTTGACCCGCCAGCTGAACGATTACATCGCACTCCGGAATCATCAGGACATCCAATGAAGACCCGATCCTTCATCGGTCAACCGCGCGGACGCCAATCGGGCGCGGCGCTGCTCGTCGTCCTGATGCTGCTCGTCGTGATCACGCTGCTCGGGCTCGCGTCGATGCGGGGCGCGATCATGCAGGAGCGCATGGCGACGAACATCACCGCCCGAAGCCGCGCGTTCCAGGTGGCGGAGGCGGGCCTTCGCCAGGCCGAGATCATCGCCCGCGATGGCACGCTCGCGTTTCCCGCCGCCGCCGGCTGCAGCGCGGGGCGCTGTGCAATGGTGCTGCCGCCCGCCGTTCCCGCGTGGACTGCCGATGGCTTCTGGAACGACGGGCAGACCGGATTCCAGGAAGGCGCTGCGGTGCCGGTCGGCCCTATCTCGGTCAAGCCGAAGTTCGTGATCGAGAACTTCGGAACGACGACCAGCGGCGTGGGCGGCGGAAGTGAATGCGTCGACATGTCCAAGCCGTGCATTGGTGTTGCCAGCCAGAGCGTGTATCGCATCACCGCCTACGCCGCGATGCCGAATGGCGACGGGGAAGTGATCGTCCAGTCGCTGTATCGGCGCTGATGGAGCGCATCATGAAGATCATGACCAACGGATCAATGTCGCGCCAGGTGCATATCGGCGCCGTCGGCACCCTGCTGGCACTCGCGCTTTCGTCCGCGGGAGCGGCGACGACGTCGTTTCCACAGTATCCACTGCTGACCGGCGGAAACTCGATTCCGCCGAACATCCTGCTGATCCTTGACGATTCGGGGTCGATGGCATTCCCGATGATGCCGACCGATCAGGCGACGCTCGGCGACAACGTCACCGATCGTTCGTACGTCAACAACACGCTGTACTACAACCCGGCCAAGACCTACTTGCCGTGGCGTACCGCGAGCACGGACCTCAATGCCCGCCTTTCCGATGCAAACTTCAAGGCGGCCGCGAGCAATGCAACGAGCCCGAGTGCCGATTACATTGACTTGCGGGGCGACGTGGACTCCTACTTCTATGTTCCCAAGGTCGCCAACCCTGGGACGAATCCGAGCAATTACGACAAGTACCGCATCGCGGCCTCAAGCTCCCCCAGTCAAGGCGCGGTGCAAAAACAGTTGAGTTTCCGAACTGCTGCCACAAAGACGGAAACCATCGGCAAGCAGCAGGAAGGCACGTGCCTGCGTGCTGATGTCGCGATCGGTGACACCGTCACGGTAGATGTCGGCGGGCACACTGCGTCGGAACTTTACGTCTACTCCAACAGTAGCTGCTCTAATCGCCTTTTCTCAGATACCTCGGGGAACGATCCGAAGTCGATTTCATTCACCGCGACGGTAAGCACGATTTACGTGCAGGTATTCAATTCCCGATCCGGTAACGGAAATAGAGATATAAGGGTCACGACCTCGGTCACCGCCGAGCGCTGGCAGGACGCTACTCCGACAGGTCGTACCCAAGCGGAGGAACTGCAGAACTTCGCGAACTGGTACCAGTACCACCGTACACGCAACAAGATGGCCAAGGCTGGCGCCTCTGAGGCGTTCGGTCGCCTCGGCAAGAACTACCGTGTCGGCTTCGATACGATCTGGAATCGCGGCGGCTCGACCGCCAACGTCACCGGTAGTACGCCGGCCTATCCCAGTCCGTACCAGTCGAACAACGGGCTGTTCCAGGACAGCGGGTCGAGCGTCACCAATCGGACCACGTTCTACAGCAAGCTTCAGGGCGCGATCGCGTCGAACGGCACGCCGGTGCATGGCGCGCTGCAGCGCGCGGGTCGATACTTCGGCACCGACAATCCGTGGAAGAATTCCGACGGAACGATGCTGACCTGCCGGCAGAACTACGCGATCCTGACGACCGACGGCTACTGGAACGACAAATCGGGGTTCGATGGAGCTGCGATCCAGCGCTACTCGAACGGATCCAATGCCGGCAACGGCAGTGGCAACGTCGACTCGGGTGCCGGCTATCCGTACCAGGACAACATCGCCTACACCCTGGCGGACGTCGGCTATTACTTCTGGAAGAACGACCTGCGCACGGGAATGGCGAACAACGTCAAGACCAGCTCGGCCGATCCGGCCAGTTGGCAGCACATGGTCACATTCGGCGTTTCGATCGGTCTCCAGGGCAATTACGACCCCAATCTCGCGCCGCCGAACCCGTTTCCGGACGTCTGGCTGAGTGACGCGTACGGCAATGCCGGTTGGGCGAACAGCGACGGCAAGCAGCGCATCGACGACCTGTGGCATGCGTCGATCAACGGGCATGGCAGTTTCGTCGTCGCGACCGACACCGACAGGTTCGCGTCGGCGCTGCAGGCAGCCCTCGCCGCCATCGATTCGCGCAGCGCCTCGGGTTCTAACATCGCCTCGAGTTCGACCAAGACGGATACGGCGACGCTGACGTTCGTCGCGGGCTTCACCTCGAGCAGCTGGGTCGGCGACCTCATCGCGAGCCCGTTCAATGCGTCGCTCACCGGCGTTTCGGACACGTCGCTGTGGACCTTGTCGAATACATTCGCGTCGGGCGGCGTCAACCAGGCGTTCGCGAGCCGGACCGTGCTCACCAGCAAGGGCGGCACGCCCGGCGTCTTCGGCAATTCGGTCGCAGGAGCGAGCGATTTCGCGGCACGTACGGGACAGGCCGATGAAGTCACGGCGATCGACAACATCGCGTACCTCAAGGGCGATCAGAGCAAGGAACTCGGCAAGGTGGGCGGGACGCTGCGCAAGCGCGCCTACCCGATCGGCGACATCGTCGATTCGTCGCCGGCCTACGTGAAGGATTCCAACAGCGTCTATATCGGTGCAAACGACGGCATGCTGCACGGCATCGACGCCAGCAACGGCAAGGTGCTGTTCTCCTACGTGCCCAAGGGCGTCGACTTCGCCGCGATGGCGAGCCTGAGTGCCACTTCTTACGAGCATCGGTACTTCGTGGATGGCCAGATGGACGTCACGAGCCGGGCGATGCAGGGCAACGGCAAGAACATCCTGGTCGGCGCCCTCGGCCGCGGCGGGCGTGGTGTGTTCGCGCTGGACGTCACGGACCCGACGGCGATGTCGACCACCAAGGTGCTGTGGGACGCCACGACGCAGGACGTGACCACCGAAAAGGACATGGGCTACGTCCTCGGCGCGATCCGTATCCGCAAGGGCAACGGCGACAAGATCTACGCGTTCGTTCCCAACGGCGTGGACAGCCCGAACGGTTCGGCGGCCCTGTTCGTCTACGAGCTCAACGCGACGGGCGGCATCGCCTCCACCAGCCGGCTGGTGGTCGACAGCAGCGGTGGCAACGGTCTGATGTCACTGGGCATGGCCGATCTGAACAGCGATGGCAAGGTCGACGTCGTCTACGGCGGTGACCTCAAGGGCAACGTGTGGCGCTGGGATTTCAGCGGCGCGGCCGTTCCCGCCACCGCCACCAAACTGTTCCAGGCGAAGGACTCGGCCGGTAACCCGCAGCCGATCTCGGGCGGTCTGGGCGTGGGTCGCGATCCGAGGACCGGGACCCTTTTCGTGGGCTTCGGAACCGGTCGCTTCATCACGAGCGACGACGTGCCGGGCGTGGCGACGCAGCTGACGCAGACCATCTACGGGATCATGGATCGGAACGCCTTGATCACGGGCCGCGCCCAGTTGCAGCAGCGAACGATTCCGTACACCGGTACGACCTCGACGGGGCAGACCGCACGCGGTTTCGAGAACTACTCCCAGCTGCCTGATGGCAAGCTCGGCTGGTACATCGACCTGACCGTGCCGGAACGCGTGATTTCGGCGCCCACGATCTATGGAACGGCGATGTTCCTCTCGTCGGTCATTCCGG
Organism: Cognatilysobacter segetis; assembly: GCF_004359965.1. Lineage (GTDB taxonomy): Bacteria > Pseudomonadota > Gammaproteobacteria > Xanthomonadales > Xanthomonadaceae > Cognatilysobacter > Cognatilysobacter segetis. The sequence goes on from NZ_SMRQ01000009.1 coordinate 90,238, forward strand.
CAACCGGCAGCGATTGCGAAGGCGTGACCGGTAGCGGTTACACCAATGCACTCAATCTGTTCACCGGTACGAGCCCGGCCACCGCGGGTTATTTCACCGACACGGGCACAGTGCGCAATGCCGGCGGCACCGGGGTCATCGGCTCGATCGGCGTCACCGGCGGCATGCCGACCGAAGTGAACATCACGAACGCCCTGGCCACCGTCGGCACAGGCGCGTTCTCGAGCGGCGGCGGCGGTGGCGGCGGCGGTGGCGGCGGCAGCGGCAATACCGAGAGCAACGGTATCGTCACGCCGTCCGGTGGCACGCCCAGCCGCGTCAACTGGCGCGAAGTGGTGCCCGCACAATGATCACCGGAGGCGCAATGCAGACACGTAACAGCGGTTTCACCCTGATCGAAATCATGATCGTGGTGGTCATCATCTCGATCCTCGCGAGCATCGCCTATCCCGCGTACATCAAGTACACGATCAAGGCGCGTCGTTCGGCCGGCGCGGCGTGCCTCATGGAGCAGGCGCAGTTCATGGAGCGCTATTACTCGACGAACATGGGCTACACGGGCGCCGCGTTGCCTGCAACGGGCTGCACGACCGAACTGGCTTCGCATTACTCCTTCGGCTTCTCGGCCGGCCCTGCAGCCACCAGCTACACGCTGGCCGCGACGCCGCGCGGCACGCAGGCGGCCAAGGACACGGAGTGCGGCACGATGCGAATCGACCAGAAGGGGACGAAGACGGTGAGCGGAACCGCCAGCGCCACGCCCGCGCGCTGCTTCTGATCCCTGCGACGCGCACAAACAAAGAACCCGCCTTTCGGCGGGTTCTTTGTTTGAATCTGGCGCCCGAAGTTGGACTCGAACCAACGACCCCCTGATTAACAGTCAAGTGCTCTAACCGGCTGAGCTATTCGGGCGGGGAGCCGCATTTTAGAGCGTCCGTCGCCGAGGTCAAGCATCGCCGCATTCGGCGCGCTCCCGCTCCACGCGCGCCCGGCC
>NZ_SMRQ01000010.1 GCF_004359965.1 Cognatilysobacter segetis
CGGCCAAGCGTGGCTCCGTGGCGACTCTGAAGGGAACCAAGCGCACGGCACTGGATGTCATGATGGAGCGGGCGGGTGCCGATGTTTTGGATCCGGAGCTGGCGAGCCTGACCCCACATATCGATTGGGTGGCCGGCTGGGCACCGGATACGGCTGTGCTATTCCAAGGCGCGTCCAAGCTGGGCTCGAGCGATCGCCTCGCGCGACCGGAGCCGGCAAGCGGCGGCGGTCCCTTGCCTAGTCGGCACAGCTTCAGCAGCCTCAATCGAGTTCATCACGTAGCGCCTGCTGTCGAGGAAGCCAGCGCGGCAGACGAAAGCCTGCCGGCCAGTTCGGCTCATGCCACCGCGCATGAGGGGTCGGGGGAGAACCCGGAGGGCATGCGGGAACCGCATCCGGCGCTGAAGGCACTCCGGGTTGTCCGAGGCACGGAGTTTGGCAACGCGGTGCATGCGGTTTTCGAGAATCGCGAGGTCGGACAGCCCATCGCGACGCAGGGGGCGCTCGTGCGCCAGTGTCTGGCCGAGCGGCTGGACGCTGCGCTCGCAGCGCCCCTGGGTCTGCAGACAGCGGCAGCGCTCCAGCTGGGGCAGGTGCCCGTCGGCGACCTGTGCCCGGAGATGCGCTTCAACTTGGCTCTTGGCGAGGTCAATCTGGCGACGCTCCGGGACGCCTGCGGCCGGCACGGCTATGGCCACCTCATTCCGAACAATCGACGCATCATCAGTGGTTTCCTAAATGGGGCAATCGATCTCGTCTTCCATCATGAA
>NZ_SMRQ01000011.1 GCF_004359965.1 Cognatilysobacter segetis
TGTCGCCGTCGTCCAGGTGATAGTCGAGCAGCCAGACCGCGGGGTCGCGCGAATCGCAGGCGGCGAGCGCATCGCGGCGGTCGCGGGCGACGGCCACGTCGCAACCCCAGCGCTCCAGCAGCAGGCGGGTGGCATCCAGCGCGGCGGGCTCGTTGTCGAGCAGCAGCACGCGCAGTCCCGCCAGTCGTTGCGGCACCGTCGGCACCGGCGGCCGTTGCGGACGCGCTGCGCATTCGAGGTCGAGGGCGAACATCGTTCCGCGGCCGGGCCGGCTTCGCAGCGCGATCGGCGCAGCGAGCAGCGCGGCGATGCGGTCGGCGATGAACAGGCCGAGGCCGAGCCCCTGCCCCGGCGCGTCCTCGCCCCGACGGAATTCCTCAAAGATCTCGCGCTGGCGCGACGGGTCGATGCCGGGTCCGCTGTCGTGCACCTCGATCCGCAGCCGGTCGCCGCATCGACGCACGCCGAACACGACGCGGCCGCTCGCGGTATAGCGCACGGCGTTGGCGAGGAAGTTCTGCAGCACGCGGCGCAGCAGCTGCGGGTCCGTGCGCACCCACGTCGTCGTGCGCAGGTAACGGAACGACAGGCCGCGCGCAGCGGCGATCGCCTCGAACTCCGACGCCAGCGGATCGAGCACTTCGGCGAGCGCGAACACGCGCGGCTGCGGCACAAGCCCGCCCGCCTCGAGTCGCGACATGTCGAGCAGGCCCGAGAGCAGTTCCACGGTCGATTCGAGCGCGCCGCGCACCTGCGTGATCGTGGCGCGGCGCCGCTCCTCGTCGAGCCCATCGCCCAGCGCGTCGACGAAGAGCTGCGCGGCATGCAGCGGCTGCATCAGGTCGTGGCCGATCGCGGCCAGGAAGCGACTCTTGGCGTGGTTCGCGCGCTCCGCCTCGCGCGTGGCGACCTGCAATTCGACCGTGCGCTCGGCGACGCGCTGCTCGAGCGTTTCGTTGGCGAGGAGCAGGCCCGCCTGCGCGCGGCGGAACGCGGTGACGTCGGTGAACGTCGCGACGAAGCCGCCGCCCGGCATCGGCACGCCGCGGATCTCGATGATGCTGCCGTCGGGCAGCACGCGCTCGGACAGGTGCGGCGTACCGGCGCGCATGAACGCGAGCCGCCGATCGAGCGCGCGCTCGACGTCGCCGTCGAAGCCGATCCGCTGCAGCGCCCAGCGCGCGAGGTCGGCGATCGGCCGTCCGACCTGCAGCAGCGTCGTGGGATAGCCGAACAGCTCCGCATAACGCCGGTTCCATGCGACCAGCCGCAGGTCCGCGTCGACCACGCTGATGCCCTGGCTCATGTTCTGCAGTGCGGCCTCGAGCAGGCGCTGGTTGAAACGCAGGTCGGCCGAGGCTTCGCCGACGATCGTCGCGACGGTTTCGAGGTCGCGCGATTCGCGGCGCGCGGCGTCCAGAAGCACGCGCGCGGACGCCGCGCCGAGCACGCCGGCGAGTTCGCGTTCGATGCGCTCCTCGACCGCGACCGGCACTGGCCCGGTGGTCGCGACGCCCTGCAGCAGTTGCGAGACGCGTTCGCGCGGCAGGAAGCGCAGGCTCGCCGCCCGAAGCGTCGCGGCATCGAGTCCGCGATGCGCGCGCCGCGGCGTGCCGCCCCACGAGGCGGCGAGCAACAGCGTCGCGCCGGTGCCGAGGAACAGGCTCGCACCCACCGCGCGACCCAGCCGCGACCAGCCCGTCAGGCCGAAGAAGCCGTCCGGCGACAGCCATGCCGCGCCGAGCGGACCGTCCCGCAGCCAGGCCCCGTCGGCGAACGTCGGCAGGACGAGAATCCAGGCCCACGTGGCGAAGCCCACGAGGATGCCGACCAGCGCCGCGCGCGCGGGCGTCTGCGGACGCCAGACCGCGAACGCGAGCGCGGGCCCGAGCGTGGCCAGCGCCGAGAACGAGACCGCACCGACGTCCGCCAACGCTTCGCTGCCTGCGATGACGCGGCTGTACGCCCATGCGAGCAGCATCACCGCGACGATGCCCGTGCGCCGCAGCGTCAGCACGCTACCGCTGAGGTCCCCCGCCCCGCTGCGGTTCCAGGCGCCACGCAGCAGCCCGGGCGCGAACCAGTGGTTGCCGATCATCAGGCTCAGGCTGAGCGTGCTCACCACCACCATGCCGGTGGCCGCGCTCAGGCCGCCGAGGAACGCGAACAGCGCCAGCCCTTCGCGGCCCTGCGCGAGCGGCAGCGCCAGCACGTAGAGGTCGGACGGCACGCGGTCGCCGAGCAGCCGTGCGCCGGCGCGCGCGAGCGGCAGCACCGGCAAGGCGATCAGTAAGAGGTACAGCGGGAACAGCCAGCGCGCGGTGTGCACGTGCCGCTCCTCGCGGCATTCCACCACCGCGACATGGAACTGGTGCGGAAGGATGAACATCGCCAACGCGCCCAGCACCACCAGTGGCACGAAACCGCTGCCGTCGGCCGGCGCGGGCAGCGGCACCGCTACGGCCGGAACGTGCAGGCCGAACAGGACGAACGCACCGACGGCGAGCATCGCGCCGAGCTTGAACACCGATTCCAGCGCCATCGCGAACACGAGGCCGCGGTTGTGTTCCGTCGCCTCGGCCTTGCGCGCGCCGAACAGGATCGCGAACACCGCGAGCACGATCGCGACGTACAGGCCGCTGTCGCGCCACGGGGGCCCGCTGGCCGACACGCTGCCCGACGACAGCATCGAGAAGCTCATCGCCACGGCCTTGAGCTGCAGCGCGATGTAGGGAATGAGCCCCAGTGCCGCGACGAGCGTGACGGTGGCGGCCAGCCACGCGTCCTTGCCCAGGCGCGTGGCGATCAGGTCCGCGAGCGACGCGGCGTTGGTATCGCGCGCGAGGCGCGCCAGGCGCAGCATCACGCCGACGCCGAGTGCGTACAGCAGGATCGCGCCCACGAACGTGGGCGGAACGGGCCATCCGTAGCGCGCCGCCTGCGTCACCGTGCCGTAGAAGGTCCAGGAGGTGCAGTGCACCGCCAGCGAAAGCGCGTAGACGAGCCGCCAGCGACGCGACCACAGCGCCGGCCGCCGCTCGGCATGCAGCGCGGCGGCGAACATCAGCCCGAGCCAGGCAAGGCTCGCCGCGGTGACGACACCCGCGTTCAGCATCGACGTCGCATCCCGTCAGGTCCCGGCATCACGCGCCCCCGTTTCGCACGGTCGCCAGCTTAGTCGGCGGGCCCGGCCGGCGCACGGTCGGGCACAAATGCGACGGCGGGCCCGAAGGCCCGCCGCCGCGACTCCGACCGCCTTCGGCGTCGGTCAGAAGTCGTAACGCGCGGTGAGCGAATACTGGCGCGGCGGGCCGTAGAAGCCCGTGAGCACGCCATACGCGGCGATGTTGTAGCCCGTGGTGCGGTATTCCTCGTCGGTCAGGTTCGAGCCCTGCAGCGAGAAGGACCAGGCGTCGTTGACCTTCCAGATCACGCCCGCGTTGACCAGGCCGTAGCCGTCCTGGTGGATGGCGGGGCTCAGGTCCGTGGTCGGCCACACGTCGGACTGGTACGCGTACCCAACACGCGCCGACAGGTTGCCGCCATTGTCAAGCGGCGTGCGCCACTCGAGGTTGATCGCGCCCGAGAAGTCCGGCGCGTTCGTGAAGTACTGCGAATCGGCGATGTTGACGCCGGCGCTGATGAACTCGTCGTACTTCGCGTCCAGCCAGGCGAGGTTGCCGCTGATCGCCCAGTGCTGCGTCGGCAGGAACTGGTACTCGACCTCCAGGCCCTTCACCGTGCCCTTGCCGGCGTTGGTGAAGTCGCCGAAGAAGCTCTGGCTGCCGTTGGGCAGCGTGTACGAAGTGAAGACGGAGAGCTGGATGTCCTTGTAGTCGTTCTGGAAGTACGCCAGGTTCAGGAACAGGCGGTCGTCCATCAGCGACATCTTGCTGCCGATCTCGTAGCTGTCCACCGACTCGTCGCCGAACGGCTCGCCCGAGCGCGGCACGGCGGTGGTGTTGGCGCGGATGTTGTAGCCGCCCGACTTGAAGCCGCGCGACGCCAGCCCGTACACCATGATGTCCGGCGTGATCTGGTAATCCAGCGAGACCTTCGGCGAGACGTTCTTGAAGTTGACGGTCTTGTTGAAGTTCGCCGCCGTGCCCCAGGACGTCGTGTAGCTGCCGTTCGTGTAGAAGCGGTTGAGCGCGACCGCGTGCTTGTCCTCGTCGGTGTAGCGCGCGCCCACGTCGAGCTTGAGGCGATTGGTCAGGTCGAAGGTCCAGTCGGCGTAGGCCGCGAACGACTTCGTGTTGACGTAGCCCTGCGTGTCGCCGAACAGCGGGTTCGTGAGCGCCGGCGCACCGAGCGGGTTGTAGAAATGGTTGAGCACCTGGCCGCCGGCGTCGCCGTTGAACCAGTAAAGGCCCATGACGCCGCGGGCGCGGCCGCCGGCGTCGTAGTTGAGCTGCAACTCGTTGCTGACCTGCTGGTCGCTGTAGAAGGCGCGCACGTCGACCAGCGGCAGCGGCGTGGTGTCGAAGTCGATGTTGGTCTCGGTGTCGGACTCGCGCTTGGCGACCACGTACTTGAGCGCGAAGTCGTCGTTGAGGCGCCAGTTGGCGGTGATCGAGCCGCCCTTCATCTGCGTGTCGTTGACGTTGCCCATGCCGCTGCGGATGTCGTAGCGGCTGGCGAGGGGCGCATACGCCGGCGCCAAGGGGTTGGCCGCCAGCATCTTGGCGCCGCGCACGCCGGACTGGTCGTCCATCCAGTCCAGCGCGAAGCGGACGTCGAAGTTGTCGCCGGCGAAGGCGCCGAGCTCGAAGCGTGCCGCGTTGATTTCCTTGTCGCTGACGTCCTGGCCCGTGTAGAGGTTCGTGCCGAAGCCGTCGCGGTTGAGGCTCGCCACCGACACGCGGCCGCGCAGGCCGCTGTCCTCGCCGGCGATCGGGCCGCCGACCGCGGCCTTCACGTCGAGCTGGTTGTAGTTGCCGACCGTGATCGAGCCGAAGCCATCGAGCTGCTTGGGCAGGCCCTTGGAGATGTACTTGATTGCGCCGCCGATCGTGTTCTTGCCGTACAGCGTGCCCTGCGGGCCGCGCAGTACTTCGATGCGCTCGACGTCGAACACGTCGAGCAGCGCACCCTGCGGGCGCGCGATGTACACGTCGTCGAGGTAGATGCCCACGCCGGGATCGACGCCCCACAGCGGATCGGCCTGGCCGACGCCGCGGATGTAGGCCGTTACCGTGCTCGTCGAGCCGCGCGCCGCATAGATCGTCAGGTTCGGCACCTGTGCGTCGAGATCGCCGAGGTCGCGGACGTTGAGCTTGTCGAGCGCTTCGGGGGTGAACGCCGTCACCGCGACGGGCACTTCCTGCAGCGTTTCCTCGCGCTTGCGCGCGGTGACCTTGATGCGGTCTAGCGCGCGCTCGCCGTCCTCGGTGTCGCTCGCCGCGCTGGCGCCGCGCGCCGCGGTCGTGTCCTGCGCCCAGGCGGTGGGCACGATCAGCGCACAGGCGATCGCGAGGCAGAGGTGGTTACGGCTGACGTTCTTGCGGCGCATCGAAGGACTCTCCCCAGTGACCGGATGGCGTGATCGCACGGCGGACCGCGCCGTGATGCCGTGCACGGTAGGCGACGTCCATCGCGGCGGGCAGCTGTACCTTCGGACAATGCCGGCATCGCCGCGCGCCCGGATACTGGCCGCCACTCAAGGGGACGGGAGCCGCGATGGCCTTCCTGATCGTGCTCGCCGCGCTGGCGTTCCTGATGTTCGTGGCCTACCGCGGCCATTCGGTGATCCTGTTCGCGCCGGTCGCCGCGCTCGGCGCGGTGCTGCTCACCGATCCGGCACTGGTACCGCCGATGTTCACCGGCCTCTTCATGGAGAAGATGGTCGGCTTCCTGAAGCTCTACTTCCCGGTGTTCCTGCTCGGCGCGGTGTTCGGCAAGCTCATCGAACTGTCGGGCTTCTCGCGCGCGATCGTCGCGTCCACCATCCGGGTGGTCGGCGCGAAGCGCGCGATCCTGTCGATCGTGCTGGTCTGCGCGCTGCTGACCTACGGCGGCGTTTCGCTGTTCGTGGTCGTCTTCGCCGTCTATCCGTTCGCCGCCGAGCTGTTCCGCCAGAGCGACATCCCGAAGCGGCTGATTCCCGGCACGATCGCGCTCGGCGCGTTCACCTTCACTATGGATGCCCTGCCCGGCACGCCGCAGATCCAGAACATCATCCCGACCACCTTCTTCGGCACCACCACGTGGGCCGCGCCGGTGCTCGGCACGCTCGGCGGCGTCTTCATCCTGGTGGTTGGTCTGCTCTACCTCGAATCGCGGCGGCGCCGTGCGGCCGCCGCGGGCGAAGGCTATGGCGATCCGGCGACGCTGGTGAACGAACCCGCCGCGTTCACCGGCGAGCGGATGGCGAATCCGTGGATCGCCCTGCTGCCGCTGGTGCTCGTCGGCGTCGCGAACCGGCTCTTCACCGGCTGGATCCCGGGCTTCTACGGCGAATCGACGAGCTTCGATCCGGCGGTCATCGGCGACGCCGCGCCGGTCGTGCAGGAAACGTCCAAGCTCGCCGGCATCTGGGCCGTCGAGGGCGCGTTGCTGATCGGCATCCTCGCCGTGCTCGTGTTCGCCTGGCGACCGGTCGTCGCGCGCTTCGTGGAGGGCAGTCGCGCCGCGATCGGCGGCGCACTGCTGGCGTCGATGAATACGGCGTCGGAATACGGCTTCGGCGCGGTGATCGCGGCGCTACCCGGATTCCTGGTCGTGTCGAACGCGCTGTCGGCGATTCCCGACCCGCTGCTCAACACGGCGGTGACGGTGACCTCGCTCGCGGGCATCACGGGGTCGGCGTCCGGCGGCATGGGCATCGCGCTCGCCGCCATGGCGCAGCAGTTCGTCGCGCAGGCGACGGCGGCCGGTATCCCGATGGAGGTGCTGCACCGCGTGGCGGCCATGGCCTCGGGCGGCATGGACACGTTGCCGCACAACGGCGCGGTCATCACCGTGCTCGCGGTCACCGGCCTGACGCATCGGCAGGCGTACCGCGACATCTTCGCGGTCACGCTGATCAAGACCGCGGCGGTGCTCGTGGTGATCGCGCTCTACTACCTCACCGGCCTCGTCTGAGGCCGGCGCGGCTCACCGGAGTTCGAACCGGTCGGCATCCAGCATCGCGGGGAACCGCTCGCGGTGGGCGCGCAGCTCCTCCAGGAACATCGTGGTCGTGGCGACCACTTCCATGTCGGTGCATTCGCTGATCGGGTTGCCGAGGTAATCGATCACCGCGCTGTCGCCGGCGTAGACCAGGCCGTTGCCGTCCGTCCCGACGCGGTTGACCGCCGCGACGTAGCAGAGGTTCTCCATTGCCCGCGCGCGCAGCAGCGTGCGCCAGGCGTGGCCGCGCACGCCGGGCCAGTTGGCGACGTAGATCAGCAGGTCGTAGTCGAGGTCCGTGGTGCGCTCGACGTCGTAGCGGTTCCGCGAGAACACCGGGAAACGCAGGTCGTAGCAGACGAGCGGACAGATCCGCCAGCCGCGCCATTCGAGCGTGAGCCGGTCGCGGCCGGCGGCATAGCGCTCGTGCTCCCCCGCATAACGGAACAGGTGGCGCTTGTCGTAGTACTGGACGGCGCCGTCCGGGGTGACGAACAGCAGGCGGTTGGCGACGCCGGCCTCCGTGCGCAGCTGCACGCTGCCGGTGATCGCGGCATCGAGGTCCACCGCCTTCTCGCGCATCCATGCCACGGTCGGGCCGTCCATCGTCTCCGCGCGCTCGATCGCATCGTTCGAGAAGCCGCTGGTGAAGGTCTCGGGCAGGACGACGAGATCCGTCGTGCCGTGCAACGCGCCGACCAGCCGGCCGTAGTAGTCGCGGTTGGCCCGCGGATCGAGCCAGCGCGTATCGCCCTGGACCAGGCTGACGCGTAGCGGATTGCGGACTTCGGTAACGGCGTATTCGGTCGACATGGCGGCCCTCAGAGCGCCTGCAGCCGCGCGATGGCGGCATCGAGCGTGGTTTCGTTCTTGGCGAAGCACAGTCGCGCCAGGCGCTGGCCGGCCGGCGGCGTGCCGTAGAAAGGCGACAACGGGATCGCGACGACACCCTTCTCGATCGCGAGCCAACGGCAGAACTCCGCGTCCGGCAGGTCGCTGACGGCCGAGTAGTCCACCAGCTGGAAGTACCCGCCCGGCACCGGGAGCGGACGCAGCTTCGTCGTGAGCAGCTGCTCGCGGAAGCGGTCGCGCTTGGCTTCGTAGAACGCGCCGAGCTGTTCGTAGTGCTCCGGCTCGGCCTCGATCATCTCGGCGAACGCGAACTGCGCGGGGGCGAACGTGCAGAAGGTGTTGTACTGGTGGACCTTGCGGAACTCGGCCGAGAGTGCCGGCGGTGCGATGCAGTAGCCGACCTTCCAGCCCGTGCAGTGGTAGGTCTTGCCGAAGCTCGAGATCACGAACGCGCGCTCGCGCAGCGACGGATAGCGCAGCGCCGATTCGTGGCGGCGCCCGTCGAAGATGATGTGCTCGTAGACCTCGTCCGACAGCAGGTAGATGGACGTGCCCGCGAGCAGCGCCTCGAGCTGCTGCATGTCGTCGGCCGTCCACCTCGCGCCCGACGGGTTGTGCGGCGAGTTGATCATGATCATGCGCGTGCGCGGCGACACGGCGGCGCGGATCAGCGACCAGTCCGGCGCGAACGTCTCCGGGTCGAGCGGCACGTGCACCGCCACGCCGCCGGCGAGGTCGATCGCCGGCTCGTAGCAGTCGTAGCAGGGATCGAGCACGATCACTTCGTCGCCGCCGCGCACGACGGCGTGGATCGCATCGAAGATCGCCTCGCTGGCGCCTGATGTCACCGTCACTTCGGCATCAGCATCCGGTCGGTATCCGTAGCAGCGCTCGGTCTTGTTCGCGATCGCCACGCGCAGGGGCGGCACGCCCGACATCGGCGCGTACTGGTTGCGGCCTTCGCGCATCGCGCGCGCCAGCGCGTCGACCAGCCGGGCCGGAACGTCGAAGTCGGGAAAGCCCTGTCCGAGGTTGACCGCACCGTGCTCGATCGCGAGCTGCGACATCACGGTGAAGATGGTCGTGCCGACCTTGGGCAGCTTGGTTTCGGGCGTCATCGCGCGGAGCCTGGCGAAGGGGCCACGAGTGTACGGAATCGCTACGGAGGACCGCATGAGCAACGACGGGACGAACGACGACGCGCCGCAGGACGGTCCGGTGGCGCTCGCGCGCGCCTTTGCCGCCGCGCGCTACCGCGTCGAGACCGGCGGCGAGCCGATCGAGTTCGGCGTCGGCGACCCTGCCGCGGATGTCGAGGCCGCGCTGCCCGCCGCCTACTACGCCTTCATCACCGCCTGGAATCCGGACGCGGAATCCCAGCCTTTCCGCGACAACGCGGCGGCCGACGACGCGCTCGCGTCGCGCCTCGACGCGCTCGGCATGCACTACCGGCGCACCTGGGCGCAGGCGCCGGACGGCGGCCATCGGGAAGCCGGCTGGCTCGTCGCCGGCCTCGGCCCCGACCGCGCCGACGCGCTCGGGCGCGAATTCGAGCAGGCCGGCATCCTCGCCTGGTGCGTCGGCGGCGACGTGCGACTGCACATGCTCGCGCCGCGCCCGCCGAACGCCGACCTGCCGCATGTCGACTGGATAGAATGAGCGACCGCGGCCGCCGGCCGTCCGACGCGCCGATGTCCGCCCAACCGACGCCCCGACCGCCGCTGCTCGCCGCCACCGGCCTGCGCTTCTCGCGCGACGACGAACCCGTCTTCGGGCCGCTCGATCTGTCGGTCGACGTCGGCGAGGCGCTGCTCGTGCAGGGCGAGAACGGCGCGGGCAAGACAACGCTGCTTCGCGTCCTCGCCGGCCTGCTCCGCGCCGACGCGGGCGAGGTACGCATCGACGGCCGTCCGGCTACACCGGCCGAGCGCGCCGGGGTGATCGGCTACGTGGGCCACCTGCCCGGCCTTAAGGCGGACCTCTCGACGCTCGAGAACCTTGACTGCCTCGGTGGGCTGCAGGGCCGCCGGCCCGGGCTGGAGCCCGTCGACGCCCTGGACCTGGTCGGGCTGGCGGGCTACGAGGACCAGCTCGCCCGGCAGCTCTCGGCGGGGCAACGCAAGCGGCTGTCGCTCGCCCGCCTGTGGCTCTCGCCCTGCCCCTGGTGGCTGCTCGACGAGCCCTACGCGAACCTCGACCTCGACGGCATCGAGCTGGTCAACCGGCTGATCCGGCTGCACCTCGACGACGGCGGCGCGACCCTGCTCACCACCCACGGCGCCTATGCCGCCCCACCGGTCCGTACCCGACTGCTGCCGCTGGAGCGTCCGGCATGACCGCAGCTCACCCGCCGGGCCTGGCCCAGTCCGCGGCCGCGCTGGTCCGGCGGGACCTGCGGATCCTGTGGCGCCGTCGCAGCGAAGCGTTCCAGCCGGCGCTGTTCGCCGTGCTGGTGGCCGTCCTCTTCGCGCTCGCGCTCGGCGCCGACAGCCGCCTGCTGCCCAAGGTCGCCAGCGCCGTCCTGTGGCTCGCGGTGCTGCTGGCGGGCCTGCTGTCGCTGGACGCGCTCTTCCGCGCCGATGCCGAGGACGGCTCGCTCGAGCAGTGGATGCTGGCGCCCGTCCCGCTGCCGTGGCTGGTGCTGGTGCGCACGGCGATGCACTGGGCCACGACGGCCCTGCCGCTGCTGGTCGCTACGCCGCTGCTAAGCCTGCTGCTGCAGCTCCCGACGCCCCAGCTGCCGGTGCTGATGGCCTCCCTGGCGCTGGGCACGCCGCTGCTGAGCCTGATCGGCGCGGTGATTGCGGCACTGACGGTCGGGATGAAGCGCTCCGGTATACTCGTCGCCCTGCTGGCCCTGCCGCTGTACGTGCCGGTGCTGGTCTTCGGCGCGGGAAGCGTCGTCGCCGCCTCGCAGGGCCTGGACCCGACCGGTGCGCTGCTGCTCCTGGGCGCCGGGCTGGTCGCCAGCCTGCTGCTCGCCCCGCTCGCCGCCGCCGCGGCCCTGCGGATCGCGCTGAACTGAAACGCCCGAATTGAGTCTGATCAAGCGCCCGTCCGCGCCCGTCGCGGAGACTTCCACGCACGCTCAGGCGGCCCGCCCGCCAGTCCCGACGCCCCGATGAATCCGCTGGTCCGCTGGTTCCACCAACTCGGCTCGCCGCCCTACTTCGACCGCTTCGCCGCGCGCTGGGCGAAGTGGGGCTACGCGCTGGGCCTGCTGCTCATGCTGCCGGGCCTGTACGGCGCGCTGTTCACGGTCCCCGCCGACTACCAGCAGGGCGACAGCTTCCGCATCCTCTACATCCACGTGCCGTCGGCGTGGATGAGCATGGCGGCGTTCGCGGCGATGGCGTTCTACGCGGCCATCGCGCTGGTGTGGCGCATCAAGCTCTGCGAGATCCTCGCGATGGCCTGCGCGCCGATCGGCGCCGGGTTCACGCTGATCACGCTGCTCACCGGCTCGATCTGGGGCAAGCCCATGTGGGGCACGTGGTGGGACTGGGACCCGCGGCTCACCACCGAGCTGATCCTGCTGTTCCTCTACCTCGGCGTGATGGGCATCTACGGCGCGATCGACGATCGTCGTATCGCGGCGCGCGCCGCGTCGTTCCTCGCGCTCGTCGGCGTCGTGCTGCTGCCGATCATCCATTACTCGGTGGTGTGGTGGAACTCGCTGCACCAGGGGCAGACGATCCGCCTCTTCGGCGAGTCGTCGATGGACGCGTCGATGGTCGCGCCGCTCATCTGGATGGCGGTCGGCACGCATGTCTGGTTCGTTGGCGCCCTGCTCGCACGCGCGCGCGCCGACAACCTGCGTCGCGAAGCCGGCAAGGCCTGGATCGCGCAGACGGGAGCGGCTCGATGAGCTACGCCGGCTACGTCGCCGCGGCCTACGCCGTATTCGTCATCGTGCTCGCGTGGGACTTCGTGGCTACGCAGCTCCAGATCCGCCGTCGCCTGCGCGACGCGCAGCGTCGCCAGTCACGCGACGCCGCCCGCGCGCGCCCGAAACGTTCCGTGGAAGTGCAATGAACCCGATCCGTCGCCGCCGCCTGCTGTGGATCCTCGCGCTCGTCCTGGGCGCGGGCCTCGCGGCCACCCTCGTCGCGACGGCGTTGCAGCGCAACGTCGCGTATCTCTACACGCCGTCGGAGATCTTTTCCGGCCAGGCCGGCGCGAACGTGCGCGACGGCGGGGCGAAGTTCCGCCTCGGCGGCATGGTCGCGCGCGGCTCGTTCAAGCGCGCCGAAGGCTCGATGGAAGCGCATTTCAACGTCACCGACGGCGATCGCGTGATGCCCGTGGTCTACACCGGCATCCTGCCCGACCTCTTCCGCGAGGACCAGGCCGTCATCGCCACGGGCCGCATGCAGGGCGATCGCTTCATCGCCGAGCAGGTGCTCGCCAAGCACGACGAGACCTACATGCCGAAGGAAGTCGCCGAAAAGATGGGCAAGGCGCACCGCAAGCACGATGTCGCCTCCGATGCGCCCGCCGATGCGTCCGCGCCGGTCACGCCGGCCGGAGCGATGCAGTGACCGACCTGATCGCCGCGCTGCCCGAGCTCGGGCAGTTCGCGCTGCTGCTCGCGTTCGTCGTGGCGATCGTGCAGTCCACGCTGCCGCTGATCGGCGCGCACCGCGGCCTCGGTGCGTGGATGGAGGTGGCCCGCCCGGCCGCCTACGCGCAACTCGCATGCATCGCGTTCGCCTTCATGGCATTGACGGTCGCGTTCGTCACGCAGGATTTCTCGGTGAAGTACGTCGCCGAGAACAGCAATTCGCTGCTGCCGTTGCGGTACCGCTATTCCGCGGTCTGGGGCTCGCACGAGGGTTCGTTGTTGTTGTGGGCGCTCGTGCTCGCACTGTGGACGGGCGCCGTCGCGACGTTCTCTCGCGGGCTGCCGCGCCATATGGTCGCCCGCGTGCTGAGCGTGATGGGCATCGTCGCGGTCGGTTTCCTCGCGTTCCTCATCTTCACCAGCAATCCCTTCACCCGCCTGTTGCCGGCAGCCGCCGAGGGCCGTGACCTGAATCCGCTGCTGCAGGATCCCGGCCTGATCATCCATCCGCCGATGCTCTATGCGGGCTACGTCGGCTTCGCCGTGCCGTTCGCATTCGCGATCGCCGCGCTGCTCGAGGGCGGCGTCGACGCGCGCTGGCTGCGCTGGACGCGTCCGTGGACGAACGTCGCCTGGGCCTGCCTGACGATCGGCATCGCGCTGGGCTCGTGGTGGGCGTACTACGAGCTCGGCTGGGGCGGCTGGTGGTTCTGGGACCCGGTCGAGAACGCGTCGTTCATGCCGTGGCTCGCGGGCGCGGCGCTGATCCATTCGCAGGCGGTGACGGAAAAGCGCGGTGGCTTCGTCGGCTGGACGCTGCTGCTCGCGATCGCTGCCTTCTCGCTCTCGCTGCTGGGCACGTTCCTCGTGCGCTCGGGCGTGCTCACGAGCGTGCACGCGTTCGCCGCCGATCCCACGCGCGGCACGTTCGTGCTGATCTTCCTCGGCATCGTGATCGGCGGCTCGCTGCTGCTGTATGCGCTGCGCGCGCCCGAGGGCGACGCGGCGCGCGGCGGGTACTTCGCCTCCTACTCCCGCGAGACGCTGCTGCTCGTCAACAACGTTCTGCTCAGCGCAAGCTGCGCCATGGTGCTGCTCGGCACGCTGTACCCGCTGCTCGCCGATGCGCTGGACCTCGGCAAGATCTCGGTCGGCCCGCCGTACTTCGCGTCGTTCTTCGTTCCGCTGGTCGCGCTGATCGCGCTGCTTCTTCCGCTGGGCCCGCTGACGAAGTGGCAGCGCGACGAGCCGTCGCGGCCGGCGAAGCTGCTGGCGCCTCTGCTGGTGCTCGCGCTGCTGGCGGGCATCGCAACCTTCCTGGCGCTGCCGCACGGCGGCTGGAAGACCGCGCTGGGGGTCGCAGGTGCAGCGTGGGTCGTGCTGGGGACGCTTCGCTTCGTCTGGCAGCGGCTACGCATGCCCGGCGCGCGCTTCACCGCCGAGATGGTCGGCATGGTCCTCGCTCATGCCGGCGTCGGCGTATTCGTCGTCGGCGCGCTGCTGGTCGAGGGCATGGCGCAGCAACACGAACTCGCGCTGCGCCCCGGCCAGTCCGTCGAGCTCGCCGGCTACGCGTTCCGCTTCGAAGGCGTGAGCCATTCGCGCGGTCCCAACTACGAGGCCGACCGCGGCACCGTCGTGGTGACGCGCGGCGACCGCGTCGTGCAGACGATGCATCCGGAAAAGCGCAACTACGCGAGCGGCGGCCAGGTGATGACGGAAGCGGCGATCGTGCCGGGCGTGTCGAAGGACCTCTACGTCGCACTGGGCGAGCCGCTCGGCGGCGGGGCCTGGGCCGTGCGCGTGCACGTCAAGCCATTCGTGCGGTGGATCTGGTCAGGCGCGTTGCTCATGGCACTCGGCGGCCTGGCGGCGGCCTCCGACCGGCGCTTCCGCAATGCCCGCGAACGCGCCGCCACCGGTGCGCAGCCCGTTCCGGCAGGAGCCGCGCCGTGAACCGCAGCCGCTGGATTCCGTTGGCCGTCTTCGCCGCATTGGCTGCATTGCTTGCGGCAGGCGTCTGGCTCAGCCGCCGTCCCGATCGCGAGGCCCTGCCTTCGCCGCTGATCGGTAAGCCCGCGCCCGAGTTCGCGCTGCCGTCGCTGCACCAGCCGGAGCGCATCGTGCGTGCCGCCGACCTACGGGGCGCGCCCTACCTGCTCAACGTCTGGGGCAGCTGGTGCCCGGCCTGTCGCGAGGAGCATCCGGTCATCACGCGCTTCGCCGAGACCAAGCGCGTGCGCGTGGTCGGCTACAACTGGAAGGACGCACGCCCCGACGCGCTGCGCTGGCTCGAGCAGTTCGGCAACCCGTATTGGCTGGTGATCGTCGACGAACCCGGCGACACGGCGATCGACTTCGGCATCTACGGTGCGCCGGAAACTTACCTGATCGACGCCAATGGCCGCATCCGCTGGAAACACGTGGGCGAGCTCAGCGACGCGATCATCCGCGACGAGGTGATGCCGCAGCTGCAGGCACTGGAGAGCGAACATGGCGCGTAGGTTCGTCGCCATTCTCGCCGGTCTGCTGGTGGTCGCCTCGGCCTTTGCGCAGGTCGCGGACCGGCGTCCTCTGCAGTTCCGGGATACGACCGAGGACGCGCGCTTCCGCGACCTCACGCACGAGCTGCGCTGCGTGATGTGCCAGAACCAGTCGATCGCCGATTCCGATGCGCAGATCGCCGTCGACCTGCGACGCGAGATCCTGCGCCTCATGCGCGACGGGCGCAGCGACGAGGAGATCCGTCGCTTCCTCGTCGATCGCTACGGCGAGTTCGTGCTCTACCGTCCGAACGTCGGTCCGGCCACGTGGCTGCTCTGGTTCGGACCGCTGGCCGTGCTGCTGGCCGGCGGTGCGGTCGTCTGGCGCATCGTGCGCGAACGGTCGGCGCGGCCGGGCGCGACGCCGGTCGATCCCGACAGCGGAGAGTGGTGATGAACTACGGCTTCATCGCGGCGGCGCTGGTACTCGGCCTCGCGGTCCTCGTGCCCGCCTTCTGGCCGCTGATCCGCCGTCGCCCCGCCGTGGGCGGCCTCCTGGCCGGCGCGGCGCTCGTGCTGGTGTCCTCGATGTACCTGCTGGTCGGCAGCCCGGCGGCACTGGATCCGGCCAACGTGCGCACGCCCGATACGCTCGCCGGCGCGGTGCAGCGCCTGGAAACGGAGCTCGCGCGCCAGCCGGCGCAACCCGATGGCTGGCGCCTGCTCGCCGATGCGTACCGCGCGCAGGGTCGCGTGGCGGACGTCGCGCGCGCGCTGGGTCAGGCCGTGCGTTACTCGCCGCGCGACGCCGACCTGCTCGCCCAGGCCGCCGAAGCCCGCGCGCTGGCAGCGCCCGACCGGCGCTTCGACGCCGACGCGATGCTCTACCTGCAGCGGGCGCTGGCGGTGCAGCCGTCACACCAGCGGTCCCGTTGGTTCATGGGGGTCGCGCAGCGCCAAGCCGGGAAGCCCGCGGACGCCGCGGCGACCTGGCAGGCCCTGCTGCCCGACGTCGACCCGGCGACCGCGACCGCGCTGCGGCCGCAGATCGACGCCGCCCGCGCCGACGCGGGCCTGCCGCCGCTGCCGGCGGCGCCTGCCGCGCGAATGCTGTCGGTTGTCGTCGACATCGACCCCGCCCTTCGCCGCACGCTTCCCGCGGATGCCGCGGTGTTCGTCATCGCGCGCGAGCCGGGCGGCGCGCCGATGCCCGTCGCGGCCAAGCGGATCACGCTTGCGGATCTACCCGCGACGTTGACGCTCTCCGACGCCGACAGCCCGATGCCGACGCGCCGCCTGTCGCAGCTTGCGAAGGTGGAAGTGCTGGCGCGCGTGTCGCGCAGCGGGACGGCGAACGCCACCCCGGGCGACCTGGAATCCGCCGCGCAGGTGGTGGCGTCGGACGGTCGCGCGAAGCTGGCCATCGACCACGCGCGTCCCTGACGAGCGCGGCCGCAGCCTGCAGCACTGGCGGCCGCGCCAACGAAAAAGCCCCGCCGGAGCGGGGCTTTTCTTCGTCCGGTCGCGAATCGATCAGCCGGCCTTGGCCTTCGCCTTGGCGAGCCGCAGCCACGTATCGACGACGGTGTCCGGATTCAGCGACACCGATTCGATGCCCTCTTCCATCAGCCACTGCGCCAGGTCCGGATGGTCGCTCGGGCCCTGACCGCAGATGCCTACGTACTTGCCCTTCGCGCGCGCGCTGCGGATGGCCATCGACAGCAGCTTCTTCACCGCCGGGTCGCGCTCGTCGAACAGGTTCGCAACGATGCCGGAGTCGCGGTCGAGCCCGAGCGTGAGCTGGGTGAGGTCGTTCGAACCGATCGAGAAGCCGTCGAAGATGTCGAGGAACTCGTCGGCCAGCAGTGCGTTCGACGGCACCTCGCACATCATGATGATCTTCAGGCCGTCCTTGCCCTGCTCGAGGCCGTTGGCGCGCAGCACCTCGACCACCTTGCGGCCTTCGTCGAGGGTGCGCACGAACGGGATCATCACCCAGCAGTTCGTCAGGCCCATCTCGTTCCGGACCTTCAGCACCGCGCGGCATTCCAGCGCGAACGCGGCGGCGAACGACGGATCGACGTAACGGCTGGCGCCGCGGAAGCCGATCATCGGGTTTTCCTCGTGCGGCTCGTAGCGGGCACCGCCGATGAGGTTGGCGTACTCGTTCGACTTGAAGTCCGACAGGCGCACGATCACCGGATTCGGCGCGACCGATGCGGTGATCGTCGCGATGCCTTCGGCGAGGCGATCGACGTAGAAGTCGACCGGGCTGGAATAGCCCGCCATCTTCGCGTCGATCTTCTTCTTGGTGTCCGCATCCTGGCGGTCGTACTCCAGCAGTGCCTTGGGATGCACGCCGATGTGGCTCGCGATGATCATCTCCAGGCGCGCGAGGCCGACGCCGGCGTTGGGCAGCATCGCGAAATCGAACGCGCGCTCGGGGTTGGCGACGTTCATCATCACCTTGAGCGGCGCCGGCGGCATGTGCTCGAGGTCGGCGACGTTGCGGTCGAACGGCAGCTCGCCTTCGTAGATGAAGCCGGTGTCGCCCTCGGCGCAACTCACGGTGACCTGCTGGCCGTCGAGGATGGAATCGAGCGCGTTGCCCGTGCCGACGACCGCCGGCACGCCGAGCTCGCGCGCGATGATCGCCGCGTGGCAGGTGCGGCCGCCACGATTGGTCACGATCGCCGCCGAACGCTTCATAACCGGCTCCCAGTCGGGATCGGTCATGTCGGCGACCAGCACGTCGCCGGGCTGCACCTTGTGCATGTCGTCGAGATTGCGCACGACGCGCGCCACGCCGGTGCCAATCTTCTGGCCGATCGCACGGCCCTCGCACACGATCTTGCCGCGCTCCATGAGCTGATAGCGCTCGATCTGCGTGGCATGCGCGCGCGACTTCACCGTTTCAGGCCGCGCCTGCACGATGAAGAGCTTGCCGCTGATGCCGTCCTTCGCCCACTCGATGTCCATCGGGCGGCCGTAGTGCTGCTCGATGACGAGCGCCTGCCTCGAGAGTTCCTCCACGTCCGCATCCGTGACGCAGAAGCGGTTGCGCAGTTCCTCCGGCGTCGGCTCCGTGCGCACGCGCTCGCCCGGCACGTCGGAATAGACCATCCGCAGTTGCTTCGCGCCGAGCGTGCGACGCAGGATCGCCGTCTTGCCCGCGCGCAGCATCGGCTTGTAGACGTAGAACTCGTCGGGATTGACCGCGCCCTGCACGACCATCTCGCCGAGTCCGTAGCTGGCGGTGACGAACACGACCTCGCGGAAGCCGGATTCGGTGTCGAGCGTGAACAGCACGCCGGACGCGCCGCAGTCCGAACGCACCATCAGCTGCACGCCGGCGGAGAGGAACACGTCCTCGTGCTTGAAGCCGTGGTGCACGCGGTAGGCGATCGCGCGGTCGTTGTAGAGCGACGCGAAGACTTCCTTGACCTTGTGGACGACGTCGTCCTCGCCGGTCACGTTGAGGAAGGTCTCCTGCTGGCCCGCGAAGCTCGCGTCCGGGAGGTCCTCTGCGGTCGCCGACGAGCGAACCGCCACCGCGACGTCGCCGCCGCCGTTCTCGGCGCACAGCGTGCGGTAGGCCTCACGGATCTCGCGGTCCAGGTCGGGCTGCAGCGGCGCGTCGATCACCCAGCCGCGGATCGCGCCGCCGGCGCGGGTCAGCGCCTGCACGTCCTCGACGTCGAGCGACGCGAGGCGGTCGAAGATGCGCTGGTGCAGGTCGTTATGGGCGATGAAGGCCTTGAAGGCTTCCGCCGTCGTCGCGAAGCCACCGGGCACCGACACGCCGAGACCGGCGAGGTGGCCGATCATCTCGCCGAGCGAGGAATTCTTGCCGCCGACGCGCGCCAGGTCGGACAGGCGCAGCGCGTTCAACCAGAGGATGTTCTCGTTCAAGACCTTCTCCGAGGAGGTTTTCCGGGCACGTCCGGCCGGCGGATTGCGGATATGATCGCCGCTGCGTCCCGCGCATACAAGCTTGATTTGCCGGGGTTTTTCCTGTCCCACCACCGCATGGCGCACACCGCGATGAGCGACGTTCGACCCGTCTTCTACGTCTCCGACGGCACCGGCATCA
Source organism: Cognatilysobacter segetis (assembly GCF_004359965.1). Classification (GTDB taxonomy): domain Bacteria; phylum Pseudomonadota; class Gammaproteobacteria; order Xanthomonadales; family Xanthomonadaceae; genus Cognatilysobacter; species Cognatilysobacter segetis. The sequence continues at coordinate 19,103 of NZ_SMRQ01000011.1, forward strand.
CCGCCGAGACGATCGGCCACAGCGTGCTCACGCAGTTCACCGAAACCCGGTTCGAGACGTTCCGCATCTCGTTCGTCGATTCGCTGGAACGGGCGAGCGAGACGGTCGCCCGCATCCGTGAAGCGGGCGCGCGGCATGGTGTACGACCGATCGTGATCAATTCGTGCGTGGACCCGGAGGTCAGTGCGGCGTTGGTCGAGAGCGGCGCCCTGATGCTCGACGTCTTCGCACCCTTCATCGAGCCGCTGGAGCGCGAGCTCGGCCAGAACCGGCAGCGGCACGTCGGCCGTGCGCACGGCATGGTCGACTTCGAGCGCTACCACCGCCGCATCGACGCGATCAACTTCACGCTGACGCACGACGACGGCCAGAGCCTCGACTATTCCGCCGCCGACCTCGTGCTCGTGGCGGTGTCCCGCGCGGGCAAGACCCCGACCTGCCTATACCTTGCGCTGCACTACGGCGTATGCGCGGCGAACTACCCGCTGACCGAGGAAGACCTCGAGCACGACCGGCTGCCGCCGCGCCTGCGCCCCTACCGCGACAAGCTGTTCGGCCTGACCATCGAGCCGTCGCGCCTGCAGCAGATCCGGCAGGAGCGCCGTCCGAACTCGCGTTATGCGCAACTGGAGACGTGCCGGCGCGAAGTCGCGGCCGCCGAAGCCATGTTCCGCGCCGAGCGCATCCCGACGCTGAGCACCACGCACACGTCGATCGAGGAGATCGCGAGCAAGGTGCTGACCACGCTCGGGCTGCAGCGCGAGATGTTCTGAGGACGCGATCACGGCTTCCCGTATCTGGGCCTGAACGCGTTCGGCGGCGTCGCACCGGCGTGGACAGGCCGCGTGTACAGTCGATCCATGACGACTGTCGCCGCCCGTAAACGCCTCGTCCCGCGCCTCGGCCGCTTCGCCTGGCTGATGGCGCTGTACGCCGAGAACCACGGCCGCCTCGCGCGGCTTTTCGATATCCGGCACCTGGCCGAGGGCCGATGGACGTCCGATATCGGCGACGGGGTGGCGCTGCGCGTCGACGTGATAGGCCAGCACCCGTACACCACGGAAGTCCGGTTGAGCTATGCGATGACCGATCCCGTCACTGGAGAATCGGATCCGTCGGCCTACGTCCGCCTGTATCACGATGCCCGCCAGGCCGAGGCCACGCATTGCTACGTCGGACGGCGGTGGCAGGACGTGATCGGCGTCAACCCGACGCCCGAGCGGCTGCTGGGCCATCGCATGCGGATGAACACGTTCCTCGGCAAGTGGCTGCAATACCTGGGCGAGCGCGGGCATTCGACCGCGACGCTGCGCTTCGTCGGACCGCTCGATGCTGCGGAACGTGAAGTAATCGTGCAGGACGCTTGACGGACCCCGGGCTCATCACTAACATGCCGGCTCTCCAGCGCGTGGGGCCATAGCTCAGCTGGGAGAGCGCTACAATGGCATTGTAGAGGTCGCCGGTTCGATCCCGGCTGGCTCCACCAATCTTCGACTCGTCGAGCGGTATCCGGAGAGTCAACGACGTCCCCATCGTCTAGAGGCCTAGGACATTACCCTTTCACGGTAGCGACCGGGGTTCGAATCCCCGTGGGGACGCCATCCTTCAGAAGCCCGCGAAAGCGGGCTTTTGTTTTTTCCGGCTCAGGGATCGAGCGATCGACGCAGGACTTCGTCGTCCGCCTCGCCACCGTGCAGTGGCAGGCAGTTCGCCTTCCGAAGGCGACGCTCCACTTCCTTGCAGCGCCGCGGTGGCCCGCCGAACGCAGCCGCCGCGACGCCCACCGCCGCCGAGCGAAACGAGGCCTGACGCAGCGCGTCGCCTTCGGGAACCCATGCTTGGGCGAAACGCGTGGGCCGCGCCTCCACCGCCGGCGCCCGCTCGAGTGGGTTCCGGGCTTCCGCCGTGGACGCAGCCATATCTGGAAGTCGCAGGTCCAGCGGCGCGACGACGACGTCGTGGACCGCAGTACCCGACGACTGCACCGGCGCCTCGCCCGCCGCCCGCGGGAGCGGATCGACGGTGTGCGTCGCCTCGCGCGCGATGGTGGTTGCCCGCTAGGACCGCGGACGCGTCACGCGTCCGGCCACGCGCGGCGCAGGGATGACTTCGACGACGAGCGCGTCGTCGTGCGCGCCCGGCGCCACCGGCGGCCGTAGCTGCGCAATCCCGATACCGATCGCCGCCTGCATCGCGCCGACCGCGATCCACGCGATCGTCGCGTCCCGCCGTTCCCTTGCGTCCCGCACCATGCCCGCCTCCCTTGGACGGGCATCCGACCGTAGCGAGAGGACGCAGTTCCCTAGGCGTTCGTGCCCGCCTGCCCCGCGAGCGCGCCCATGAACTGGCGGTAGTGCCGCAGTTCGGCGATCGAGTCGCGCACGTCGCTCAGCGCGGTATGGGCGGCTTCCTTGCTGACCCCGGCCAGCACCTGCGGCGCCCACCGCCGCGCCAGTTCCTTTATCGTGCTCACGTCGAGGTTGCGGTAGTGGAAATGCCGCTCGAGACGCGGCATAAGGCGATGCAGGAAACGGCGGTCCTGGCAGATCGAATTGCCGCACATCGGCGAGGCGCCGGGCGCGATCCACTGCTCCAGGAACGCGACCGTGAGCCGCTCGGCTTCGGCCATGTCGACCGTCGAAGCGACGACGCGATCCCACAGGCCCGAACGCCGATGCTGGTTGCGATTCCAGTCGTCCATCGCCTCGAGCCGCGCGACGGGGTGCGCGATCGCGAGCTCCGGCCCTTCGGCGAGGATCTGCAGGTCGGCATCGGTCACGATCGTCGCGATCTCGAGGATCGAATCGGTCCCGGTATCCAACCCCGTCATTTCGAGGTCGATCCAGATCAGGCGTTGGCCGTGCCCGCGCGGGTCGCTCATCTGCATCATCCGTGTCGTGTTGGACGCATCATAATCCAGTGACCCTCACGACCCGAACGCGATGAACGCCCTCTTCAATGCCGGCCATTACGCGATCCTCACCGCGATGCTCGCGCCCGCGCTGCTGATGACCGCCACCGGGTCGCTGCTCGCATCGGCCAACGCGCGGCTTGCGCGCGTGGTCGATCGGCTGCGACGCGTGATCGAGGAGTGGAAACACGCGACGCCCGACGACCCCGGACGCGAAACCCGCGTCCGCCGCCATCGTCGTCGCGCGCACCTCGTGTTGCGCGCCTGCCAGATGCTCTATATCGCGCTCGGCTGCTTCATCGGCACCAGCCTCACGCTGGCGATCGACGCATTCCTGCGCTACCGGCTGGATGTCCTGCCCACCGCGCTCGCGCTGCTCGGCGTGGCCTTCCTGCTCGGCGCGAGCCTGCTGCTCGGCGTGGAGGTCAGCCTGTCCGTGCGCTCCTTCGACGAGGAGCTCGACCAGGAAATCAGTCGGCACCGGACCCCGGCGGCACCGGACGACCGCGCTTAGCGCGGAAGTACGCGGTCAGCATCGCCCCGGCTTCGTCGCCCAGGACGCCGCCGGCCACCTCGACGCGATGGTTGTGCCGCGGATCGCCCAGCAGGTCGAACACGCTGCCGGCCGCGCCCGTCTTCGGGTCGAATGCACCGAACACGACGCGCGCCAGGCGTCCGTGGATCAACGCCATCGCACACATAGGGCACGGCTCTAGCGTCACGTAGAGCGTCGCGCCGACCAGCCGGTGGTTGCCGACCGCCCTGCCCGCCTGGCGCATGGCAACGATTTCGGCATGCGCGCTCGGGTCGTGCTCGCCGATGTTGCGGTTCCAGCCGCGCCCGATGACCTCGCCCCGCGCATCCACGACCAGCGCGCCGACCGGGATCTCATCCTCCGAATCGCGGGCATGCGCGGCCAGCGCGAGGGCTTCGCGCATGAAGTGCATGTCGATGTCGCCCGGAAGACTCATGCGCCGGCGGACATCACCAATGAAGCGATCCGCCGGGCGTCGCGTGTTTCGAACGCCCGTCCCGGCCGGCAGCGCAACGCTGCGAACGACGCCCGCGGCCGGGCCGCGCAGGCTGGTCGCTCATTCCCATTCGATCGTCGCGGGCGGCTTGCCGCTGATGTCGTACACCACGCGCGACACACCGCGAACCTCGTTGATGATGCGACTCGACACGTGGCCGAGGAACTCGTGCGGCAGGTGCGCCCAATGCGCGGTCATGAAGTCGATCGTTTCCACCGCACGCAGCGCGATCACCCATTCGTAGGCGCGGGCATCGCCGACGACGCCGACCGAACGCACCGGCAGGAACACCGCGAACGCCTGGCTCACCTTGTCGTAGAGGTCCGCGCGACGCAGCTCCTCGATGAAGATGTGGTCGGCCTTCGCGAGGATCTCCGCATATTCCGGCTTGACCTCGCCGAGGATGCGCACGCCCAGGCCCGGGCCCGGGAACGGATGGCGATACACCATGGGCGCCGGCAAGCCGAGCTCGACGCCGAGCCGACGCACCTCGTCCTTGAACAGCTCGCGCAGCGGCTCGACCAGCCCGAGGTTCATCTCCTCCGGAAGACCGCCCACGTTGTGGTGGCTCTTGATCACGTGCGCCTTGCCGGTCTTGCTGCCGGCCGACTCGATCACGTCCGGATAGATCGTGCCCTGCGCGAGCCAGCGCGCGTTGGTCAACCGGTGCGAGTCCTCGTCGAAGATCTCGACGAACAGGCGGCCGATGATCTTGCGCTTCGCTTCGGGGTCGTCGACGCCCTTGAGCGCATCGAAATAGCGATCGCGTGCGTTCACGCGGATGACGCGAACACCCATGTGCTCGGCGAACATCGCCATGACCTGGTCGCCCTCCTGGAAGCGAAGCAGCCCGGTGTCGACGAACACGCAGGTCAGCTGGTCGCCGATCGCGCGATGCAGCAGCGCGGCGACAACCGACGAATCCACGCCGCCCGACAGGCCGAGGATCACCTCGTCCGTTCCGACCTGCGCACGCACGCGGGCGATCTGGTCCTCGATGATGTTCGCCGCCGTCCAGAGCGTCGCGCAGCCGCAGATGTCGACGACGAACCGCCGGAGCAGCGACTGGCCCTGCTTCGTATGCGTGACTTCGGGATGGAACTGCACCGCGTACCAGCGGCGCGACTCGTCGGACATCGCCGCGACCGGGATCCGGTCGGTGCGCGCGGTAATCGCGAAGCCGGGCGGAACCTCGGCGACGTGGTCGCCGTGGCTCATCCAGACGTCGAGGCGCGGCGCGCCGCCGTGGTCGCTCAGGCCGGCGAACAACGCATCCGGCCGCACGATGTCCACCGTGGCGTGGCCGAATTCGCGCGCATCGGCCGCTTCGGTCGCGCCGCCGAGCTGCGCCGCCATCGTCTGCATGCCGTAGCAGATGCCGAGGAGCGGCAGCCCCGAATCGAACACTTCCTGCGGTGCACGCGGCGCATCCGGCAGCGTCGTCGATTCCGGGCCGCCGGACAGGATGATGCCCTTCGGCGCGAACGCGGCGATCTCCGCCGGATCGTGGTCCCAGGCCCAGATCTCGCAGTAGACGCCCAGCTCGCGCACGCGGCGCGCGATGAGCTGCGTGTACTGCGCGCCGAAATCGAGGATCAGGATCTTGTCGCTGTGGATGTCGTGCACGCGCTGGGTTTTCCGGTGCGTCCCTTTGAGCGGGACGGTGACTGTCCCGACGGCGCGACGTCGCGGCCGTCGACATCGTGTTGCGCCGTCACGGCGCGCCGCGAACTACGTGCGGTAGTTCGGCGGCTCCTTGGTGATCTGCACGTCGTGCACGTGGCTCTCGCGCGTGCCGGCGCTGGTCACGCGCACGAAGCTCGGCTTCTTGCGCATTTCCTCGACCGTCGCGCAACCGACGTAACCCATCGTCGCGCGCAGGCCGCCGGCCAGCTGGTGCACCACGTTCGCGAGCGGCCCGCGGTACGGCACGCGGCCCTCGATGCCTTCCGGCACGAGCTTGTCGGCGTCGGACGCATCCTGGAAATAGCGGTCCTTCGAGCCCTTCTCCATCGCACCGAGCGAGCCCATGCCACGGTAGCTCTTGTAGCTGCGACCCTGAAACAGTTCGATCTCGCCGGGCGATTCCTCGGTGCCCGCGAACAGGCCACCGATCATCACGCTCGAGGCACCGGCGACGATCGCCTTGCCGATGTCGCCGGAGAAGCGGATGCCGCCGTCGGCGACCAGCGGAATGCGATCCTGCAACGCCTCCGCGACCATCGACACCGCGGTGATCTGCGGCACGCCGACGCCCGCGACGATGCGCGTGGTACAGATCGACCCCGGGCCGACACCGACCTTCACCGCGTCCGCGCCGTGGTCCATCAGCGCGAGTGCCGCGTCGCCGGTGACGATGTTGCCGCCGATGACCTGCACCTTCGGGTACCGCGTCTTGACCCACTTCACGCGGTCGAGCACGCCCTGCGAATGGCCGTGCGCGGTGTCGACGACGATGACGTCCACACCCGCCGCTACCAGCGCTTCCACGCGGGCCTCGGTGTCGCCGCCGACGCCCACCGCGGCGCCGACCAGCAGGCGACCGCCGCTGTCGTAGGCCGCGGTCGGGTTGTCGCGCTTCTTCTGGATGTCCTTGACGGTGATCAGCCCGCGCAGCGCGAAGTCGTCGTTGACGACCAGCACCTTTTCGATGCGGTGCTTGTGCAGCAGGTCGAGCACCTCGTCGTCCTGCGCGCCTTCGCGCACGGTCACCAGGCGATCCTTGCGCGTCATGATGTTGCGCACCGGATCGTCGAGCTGCTTCTCGAAGCGCATGTCGCGGCTGGTGACGATGCCGACCAGCTGCCCGCTGTCGTCGACGACCGGAACACCCGAGATGTTGCGCGCCCGCGTGAGCTTGAGCACGTCCGCAATCGTCGCGTCGGGCCCAACCGTGAACGGCTCGCGGATGACGCCGGCCTCGAAATTCTTGACCTGCGCGACGTGCGCGGCCTGCTGCTCGAGCGTCATGTTCTTGTGGACGATCGAGATGCCGCCGAGCTGGGCCATCGCGATCGCGAGGCGCGCCTCGGACACGGTGTCCATCGCCGCCGACAGGATCGGCAGGCGGATCGAGAGATCGCGGGTCAGGCGGGTGGCGAGCGAGACGTCCTTGGGCAGGACCGTCGAGTGCGCGGGGACGAGCGAGACGTCGTCGAAGGTAAGCGCTTCAGCCTGGATGCGCAGCATGGGCGGCCCCGGGAGGATGAAGCGCGTCATTGTACCGTGGCGCCGCGCCCCGCGCCGAACGCGGACGGAACGGCGTGTACGCCCCACGCACCGTCCTGTTACCGATCAAGCGCTTCGGCCGCGTCCAGCGTGTTCTCCATCAGCGTGGCGACCGTCATCGGTCCTACTCCGCCCGGGACGGGCGTGATCCAGCTCGCCCGGCGCGCGGCGGCGTCGAAGCCGACGTCGCCGACCAGCCGGCCGTCGTCGAGACGGTTGATCCCCACGTCGATGACCACCGCGCCGGGCTTCACCCACTCGCCCGGGATCAGCCCCGGACGGCCGACCGCCACGACGAGGATGTCGGCCCCGCGCACGGCCGCTTCCAGCACCTCGGGCGGCGTGAACCGGTGGCAGCAGGTCACCGTGCACCCGGCGATCAACAGCTCGAGCGCCATCGGGCGGCCGACGTGGTTGCTGACCCCGACGATGGTCGCGTTTCGTCCGCGGACCGGCTGGTCGGTGTAGCCCAGCAACGTCGTGATACCGCGTGGCGTGCACGGCCGCAGCCCGAACTCGCGCAGGACCAGCGCGCCGACGTTCTGCGGATGGAAGCCGTCGACGTCCTTGCGCGGGTCGATGCGGTTGATCAGCGCGCTGGCGTCGCGGCGGTCGGGCAGCGGCAGCTGCAGCAGGATGCCGTGGATCGACGGATCGGCGTTCAGGCGGTCGATGAGCGCGAGCAACCCGTCGTCGCCGGTGTCGGCCGGCAGGTCGTAGTCGATCGCGCGGATGCCCACCTTCTGGGCGGCACGGCGCTTGTTGCGCACGTAGACAGCGGAGGCCGGGTCGTCGCCGACCAGGATGACGGCCAGGCCCGGCGCCTGCTTGGCGGCCGCGAGGCGCGCGCGGACCCGGGCTTCGAGCTCGTCGAGCAACGACTCGGCGATGCGCTTGCCATCGAGGATTCGGGCGGTCGGGCGATCGTCGATCATCGGCGGGCGGCGGCTGAACGGGGCGCCATTATCGCCGGTCCCGGTGCGGCGCGGCCGTCGTCAGCCCGCGCAGAAACGCGCGTAATCGATGTAACCGGCGAACGCGCGGCCCGGCGCGCAGACGGCGCAATCCGGATCGGGCCGAAGGCGCGTCTCGCGAAAGCGCATCGACAGCGCATCGAAATGCAGCAGGCGGCCCGACAGCGGCTCGCCGAGGCCGAGCAGCAGCTTCAGCACTTCGGTGGCCTGCAGCAGGCCGATCACGCCCGGCAACACGCCCAGCACCCCGGCCTCGGCGCAGTTCGGCGCGGCTTCCGGCGGCGGCGGCTCGGGGAACAGGCAGCGGTAGCACGGCGACTCGCCGCGATGACGACCGGCGTCGAAGACCGACAGCTGGCCTTCGAAACGATGCACGGCGCCGTACACCAGCGGCTTCCCGTGCCGGACGCAGGCGTCGTTGAGCAAGTAGCGCACCGGGAAATTGTCCGCACCGTCGAGCACGAGGTCGACGCCGTCGAGCAGCGCGTCGACGTTCTCCGACGTGACGCGCACCGCGTGCTGTTCCACCTGCACCCGCGGATTCAGCGCGTCGAGCGTGCGCGCCGCCGAACCCACCTTCGACATGCCGATACGGTCTTCGGCATGCAGGATCTGGCGCTGCAGGTTGCTGCGGTCGACCACGTCGTCGTCGGCGATCCGCAACGTGCCGACCCCGGCCGCGGCGAGGTAGAACGCCGCGGGCGATCCGAGGCCGCCGGCGCCCACCACGAGCACGCGCGAGGCTTCCAGCCGACGCTGTCCGTCGACGCCGATGTCCGGCAGCCGCAGGTGCCGCGAGTAGCGATCGAAGAAGTCGGCATCGCCTTCGGGCACGACGATCGGCAGCCCATCGTCGCGCCAGCGCCGCGTGCCGCCGTCGACCGAGAACACGTTCGCATAGCCCAGGTCGTGCAGCTCGGCCGCCGCGCGCGCCGAGCGCATGCCGGACTCGCAGATCAGGCCGATCTCGCGCGCGCGGTCGCCGACGGTGGCGGGGATCTCGGCCGCTGCGCACCCGATGGCGCCCTCGGCCATGCCGGATGCGCGCTCATGCGCCTCGCGGACGTCGAGGAGGACGGCGCCCGCACGCTGGCGCTGAAGGGCTTCCCGCGGAGCGATGGTGGTGATCATGTCGTTCATTGTGACGGCGCCCCGGCACGCGGCCGGGGCCCTACGTGGGATACGCCGTCGCCGTCGCGTCGCGCATTACCTGCGCTTGACGTGCCGGATCAGGCGACGCTTCTTCGCGACCTGCTTCTCGGTGAGCACGTTCTTCTTGCCCTCGTACGGATTCGTGCCTTCCTTGAAGACGAAACGCACGGGCGTGCCGACCAGCTTGAAGCGCTTGCGGAAAAAGTTCTCGAGGTAGCGTCGATACGTGTCGCTGAGCGTGCGCAGGCGCGTGCCGTGCACGATGAACATCGGCGGATTGCTGCCGGCCGGGTGCGCGAAGCGCAGCTTGGCGACGTGACCGCGGACCGTCGGCGGCGGGTTGGTTTCGTAGGCGATCTCGACCGCCTTCGTGACCTCGCTCGTGCTGAACTCGCGGGTGGCCGAGGCATGCGCGCGGTGGATCGCCGCGAACAGCTCGCGCAGCCCGGAGCCGTGCTTGGCGCTGATGCGCACCGCCTCGGCCCAGTCGACGAAGCCGAGCTTGCGCGACAGCATCGTCTCGGCCTGCTGCCGCTGGTAATCCGTCAGTCCGTCCCACTTGTTCACCCCGACGACGAGCGCGCGGCCCGCGTCGAGCGCGTAGCCCAGCACCGTGGCGTCCTGGTCGGTGATGCCTTCCGACGCATCCAGCAGCACGACGGCCACCTGGCACTGCTCGATCGCGGCCAGCGTCTTGAAGGCCGAGAACTTCTCCACTGCCTCGTCGACGCGCGACCGGCGGCGTAGGCCGGCGGTGTCGATCAGCCGGTAGCGACGACCCTCGCGCTCCATGTCGATGGAGACCGAATCGCGCGTGGTGCCCGGCACCTCCGAGGCGATCATGCGCTCCTCGCCGAGCAGCCGGTTCACGAGCGTCGACTTGCCGACGTTCGGCCGCCCGATGAAGGCGATCCGCACGCGCGACGGGTCCTCGTCGAGCACCGGCGCCGCGCCCTCCTCCGGCAGCTGCGCGTAGATGCGGGCGAGCAGCGCATCCACGCCGTGCCGATGCGCCGCGGCCACCGCGATCCGGTCCGCGAGCCCGTAACGGGCGAATTCGTTGAGCGATTCCTGCGCGTCGATGCCGTCGGTCTTGTTGACGACCAGCAGCGTCGGCCGGCCCGTGCGCCGCAGCCAGCCGAGGATCTCGTCGTCGAGCGCCGACGGGCCCTCGCGCCCGTCGACCACGAACAGCACGAGGTCGGCCTCCTCCGCGGCGGCGCGCGCCTGCTTCGCCGTGGCGCCTGCGAGGCCCTCGTCCTCGCCCGCGATGCCGCCGGTATCGACGACCGCGAACGGCGCTCGGCCTTCCGGGCGCGCGACGCCGTAGTTGCGGTCGCGCGTGACGCCGGGCTCGTCATGTACCAGCGCGTCGCGCGTGCGGGTCAGGACATTGAAAAGCGTGGATTTGCCGACGTTGGGGCGACCGACGAGGGCGACGAGCGGGAGCATGGTTCGACCTCGCGATCTTCCGGAAAACGAACGGGCCGCGCCGTGGACGCGCCACGGTCGCGGCCCGCGGCGTCATTACTGTGCGCGGAACGCGGTCAGACCGCCGTCCACGTTCTGCACCAGCACGATGCCGTCGGCGACGACCGGCGTGGCGCGGATGCCATTGCGGCCGGCGCGCATCCGCGCGGCGAACGCGCCGTCGGACAGGCGCAGCCAGTGCACGTAGCCCTCGAGGTCGGCGACGACCGCGGCGTCGCCGGCAACGGCGGGCGCAGTGACGTCGCGGCGCGCGAGTGCGGGCTGCTGCCACAGCGCGGCACCGGACTGCTTGTCGAGCGCGAACACGCTGCCATCGACCTCGGTGACGACGACGCTGTTGCCGCCGAGCGCCGGGCGCCCCGGGCCGCCGTGCTCAGCCGCCCAGACCGGACGACCGTTCGGCGCATCAATGGCGACGGTCGAGCGCTTCATGCTGGTCGCATACAGCGCGCCGCCTTCCAGCACCGGAGTGCCATCGACGTCCGCGATGCGCTCAAGCTCGTTACGTCCCTCGGGCTGGCCGATCGGGAGCTCCCACAGCGGGCGGCCGTCGGCGGCGGCGAGCATCGCGACGCTGCCGTCGTCGTTGCCCACGAACACCACGCCCGGCCCCACGGCGACCGCATCGTTACCGCGTGCGGTGAGGTTGGGAAGCTGGCGGTTCCAGAACCAGCGGCGCTCGCCGGTCGCGGCGTCGAACGCGGTGACGCGGCCGTCGACGGAGCGCACGAAGACGCGACCCTGCGCGATGGTCGGCGCGGCCACGACCTCGTTGCCGACCTTCGCAGTCCACTTCTGCGCGCCCGTGGCTTCGTCGAGCGCGATCACCTCGCCCTCGAGGCCGCCGACGACCACCAGACCCTCGCCGGCGCCCGGCCCGCCCGACACCTTCACCTTTGTGTCGTGGTGCCAGACGGCCTTGCCGGTCTGAAGGTCGAGCGCGTACACGCCACCGGTGACCGCCGCGGCGAATACGCGGCCGCCATCGACCACCGGCCCCTGACGCAGACCGAGGCGGCCTTCGCCGCCGCCGACGTCGGTGCTCCACAGCTGCGACACGGTCATGCTGGGCGTGATCGCGACGAGCTCGGCCGGCTTGGCCGCCTTCTTCGAATCCTTGCTACCGAACCAGCCGCTCACGGTCGAGCAGCCCGACAGCGCGACGATCGCGGCGACGAGGGCCAGACGCGCGACGCGGCGCCCGGTCGGCGAAGAGGGGCGAGCGGAATTCATGCGGGATGACCTCACGGTGTCTGCGGCTGGGCGGGCACGCCGCCGACCTGGGTGTACTTGAGTTCGAGCAGTCGGCGCTGCGGCGAGCCGACCTCGGCCTTGGCGAGCGACTTACGGTACGACTCGCGGGCCGCGTCGACCTGACCGAGGGCGAACTGGGCATCGCCGCGCAGCTCGAGGGTCGCCGCATCGGTGCCATCGAGCGCCTTCAGGGCGTCGGCGGCCTTGCCCGAGTCGATCTGGAGCAGCGCGATGCGGCGCTCGAAGATCGCCTTCAGGGCGGTGTCGGTCGGCATGGCCGAACGGAGCGTAGCGATCGCCGCGGCGTTGTCCCGCGCATCGGCCTGGGTCTTGGCAAGGCGCAACGCGGCGAGGCTGCGGTAGACGCCCGCGGGCAGCGTCTGGACACGACCCGCGGCCTTGATGCCGTCACGCTCGATCGCGTCCACCGCGGCCTGGAACGTATCGGCCTGCTTCATTTCGGCCTGGGCCTGGCGCTGTTGCCACCACTTCCAGCCGCCTACGGCGGCGAGACCGAGCAGGATGCCGCCGATCAGGCCACCGCCGTTGCGGCGCAGCCATTCCTGCACGCGCCGGCTCTGTTCGTGTTCGTCGAGGATTTCGTCGATCGCCATGCTGTCTCGCCCCGCGCATGGCGCGGGAACCGCTGGAGGACTGGGCCTCGCGCGGGGTCGGCCGCGACCTCCGGCCGACTGGCGGGATCAGGGCGCGGACGGCGCGAGGGAACCGTCAGAGGATAGCGTAAAGCGCGCGACGTTCGCTCGGCTGAAGGGCGCCAGGTCGACCGACTGGCCGTGCACCGAGACTTCCACCGCCGACGCGTTGCCGAGCACCAGGCGGCTCACGGCGTCCGGTTGCAGTGCCCGGTGCTCGCCCGCGTGCAGCAGGCCCTTCTCGACGATGCTGCCGTCGGCGGCAAACAGCTGGATCCAGCTGTCGCCGTGGAATCGAAGCTCCACCGGTGCCGAGACGGTCGCGGCCGACGCGCTCGCGATCGGGGCGATGGAAGCCACCATCGGCATGCGCGCCTCGGGGCTCGCCGACCCGGCCTGCGAAGGCGCGATGTCGAGCGGCGCCACGGCCGACGCATCGCCGGCGTGGCCGCGCGTGGCGAGCCAGATCGGTACCACCAGCGATACGGTCAGCACGACGTAGACGGCGCGCCGGGCGAGGTTCTCCGCCATGTGGCGATACCGCGGCACGTGCGCGTGGCTGACGAGGCTGGGAATCTGCGTCGTCGTGAAGGGGCTCGGTAGCGCCTCGTCGTCCAGGCAGATGCCCAGCATCCGGGCGTAGTTGCGCGCCTGGCCGCGGACGAACACGGGCGGACCCAACCGCTCCCATTCCCCGTCTTCGAGCGCCTGCAACGTATGGACGGGAAGCCGCATCCGGGCCGAAGCCTCGGCGAGCTCGTATCCGGCCGCTTCGCGCGCCCGCTTCAAACGCTCGCCGGCGGCAGTGCCGGCAGAGTGCATGGTCGTCATCATTTATCCCCACTGGGACGGGAGGTTGGGGGAAACTCCGTCCGCAGGCGTTCAACGTAGCGCGCGGCCGCGGCCGTGTCGCCGAGGGATTTCTCAATCTGTGACGCGAGCTGCAACGCGTCCGGATCGGCGGGGGCAGCGGCGAGGCGTCGTTCGATGAAGGCCCGCGCTTCCAGCCCGCGCCCGCCCGCCAGCGCCGTACGCGCCAGCACCGTCAGGGCCAGGGCATTGGACGGGGCAATCGCGAGTGCGCGGCGGGCCGCGGCCTCCGCGCGCGGTCCCTGCCCGATCTGGGCCGCGCAGGCGGCCTCGTTCGCGAGCGCGGCGTCAGGCGTCTCGTAACCCGGCGCGGCCACCGCCCGGGTGAACCAGTCCAGCGATTCCGCCGCCTTGCCGTTCGAGCAGAGCCAGATCCCGTAGTTGTTCAGCAGCGCGCCGCGTGCCGGCGCGAGCTCGGCGGCGCGCCGATGGTGCGCGCCGGCTTCCGCATAGCGACCAAGGGCGTCGAGGCTCAACGCGAGCAGGCTGTGCGCATCCGCCGAGGACGCATCCGCCTTGAGCGCGCGTTCCGCGGCCGTGGCCGCCGCCTGAGCGTCGCCACCGAGCAGTCGGGACTGCGCGACCTGCACCATGGTGAAGGCGGTATCCCGGCCGTTCGACCGCGGGTCGATATGGACCTCGTGCGCGACCTGCTCGTAGCGGCCGCGGTCGTAGCTGGGTCGGATGAAACTGAGGCGGCTGCAGGCGGATACGAAGACGACGGAACCGATCAGGAAAAGTACCGTCGCGTGCTTCGCGACCTCACGCTGCGGCATCACCTTGCTCCCGTTGTGCCAGCTGCCGGCGGAAATCCGCATTGCGGCGCGTGCGATCCATGACCTGGCCCTTGAGCTGGCCGCAGGCGGCGTCGATGTCGTCGCCACGCGTGCGGCGCACCGGCGCGATCATGCCGGCGTCGTTGAGCAGCTTCTGGAACGCGCGGATCGCCTGGTCCGTGGGCCGCTCGAAGCGGGTGCCGGGGAACGGATTGAACGGAATCAGGTTGACCTTCGCGGCGCCCTTCATCTGCACCGCCCGATCGAACGCCTTCATCAGGCGGACCAGCTCGCGCGCATGCGGCGGCTGGTCGTTGACGCCCTTCATGAGCGTGTATTCGAAGGTCACCGACGTGCCGGGCTTGCGCAGCGCATAGCGCACGCAGGATTCCATCAGCTGCTCGATGCCGTACTTCTTGTTGAGTGGCACGAGTTCGCTGCGCAACTCGTCGTTCGGTGCGTGCAGCGACACGGCGAGCGACACGTCGCTGACTTCGCCCAGCTTGTCGATCATCGGCACCATGCCGGCGGTCGAGAGCGTGACGCGCTTGTTGGCGAGGCCATAGCCGAGGTCGTCGCGCATGATGCTCATCGCGCGCACGACGTTGTCGAAATTCGCCAGCGGCTCGCCCATGCCCATCATCACGACGTTCGTGAGCCTGCGCTGCTGGTGCGGCACGTTGCCCAGGTGCCGCGCCGCCACCCAGACCTGGCCGATGATCTCGGCGGTCGACAGGTTGCGGTTGAAGCCCTGCGTTGCGGTGGAGCAGAACTGGCAGTTGAGCGCGCAGCCCACCTGCGACGACACGCACAGCGTGCCGCGGCCCTTGTCCGGGATGTAGACCGTCTCGATGGCGTTCTTCGGGTCCATGCCGAGCAGCCACTTGTGCGTGCCGTCCTCGGAGGCCTTGTCGAACACCACCGAGGGCGCATGCACGTGCGCATGCTGCTCGAGCTTGGCGCGCAGCGCCTTGCCGAGGTCGGTCATCTGGTCGAATTCGGTGACGTAGCGGTGGTGGATCCACTTCATCACCTGGTGGGCGCGGTAGCGCTTCTCGCCCAGCACCTGCTCGAAGAAGTCCTCGAGCTGCACACGCTCGAGGTCGAAGAGGTTGGTCCTCTTCGCCTCGGGCGCGGCGACGGGCACGTCCACGCGCGCGGCCGCGTCCGCCGGCACGGCGGACGCCGTGTCGATCAGCGTGGCATCGATGTCGCGGGACGTGCTCGTCATTTCTCTCACTTCAGGTATCAGCGCGCGTAGACGTCGGTCTGCGGGAAGAAGTACGCGATCTCGATCGCGGCGTTCTCCTGGCTGTCCGAGCCGTGCACGGCATTGGCGTCGATGGAATCGGCGAAATCGGCGCGGATCGTGCCCGGCGCGGCGTCCTTCGGGTTGGTGGCGCCCATCAGCTCGCGGTTCTTGGCGACGGCGTTCTCGCCCTCGAGCACCTGGATCATCACCGGGCCGGAGACCATGAACTCGACCAGCGCGTTGAAGAACGGACGCTCGCGGTGCACCGCATAGAAGCCTTCGGCCTCCTGACGCGACAGCTGCTTCATCTTGGCCGCGACGACCTTCAGGCCGGCGCCCTCGAAGCGGCTGTAGATCTGGCCGATCACGTTCTTGGCGACCGCGTCGGGCTTGATGATGGAAATCGTGCGCTCCAGCGCCATGGGACTGCTCTCCGGTAGGCGGACGCCGATCTCGTCTCGGCGTCCAAGATAACAAGAAAAACCCGCGTAGTTACGCGGGTTTAGCCGATCTGGCAGCGATGGATTCTACGCGTTCAGCCGGGGTCGGCGAAAGCGGCCGCAGCGACCCGCCGCCGACCATTGACCCCCGTATGGTCCGGGTCTACCATCAAACAAGCGTTTGATTCGAAGAGGTCCGATGACCGCCTCCGCCCCGTTTTCCACCAAGGACCGCATCCTCGGCGCCGCCGAGGAACTGTTCGCGCAGTACGGCTTCAGCGGAACCTCGCTCCGGCAGGTCACCAGCCGCGCCGACGTGAACATCGCCGCGGTCAACTACCACTTCGGCAGCAAGGAAAACCTCGTCAACGAGGTGTTCCGCCGCCGCATGGACGAGATGAGCGAGAAGCGCCTGTCGCTGCTCAAGTCCGCAGTGGAGCGGCATCCCGGGGAACTCGAGCCCATCCTGGCGGCGTTCGTCGAGCCCGCGCTCGCGATGGCGCAGGACCGCCACGGCGGCGCCTCGTTCGTCCGCGTGATCGCCCGCGCCTACGCCGAAAAGAACGACGCGCTCCGCAAGTTCCTGTCCGACCACTATGGCCACGTGCTGCGCGACTTCGCCAAGGCCATCGCCGCCGTCGTGCCGGGCCTGAGCAAGGAGACGCTGTACTGGCGCCTGGACTTCCTGTCCGGCGCGCTGACCTACGCGATGTCCGACTTCGGCCTGATCAAGCGGCCGGCCGGCGCATCCGATCACAGCCACCGGGCCCGCGCCGCGCGCGAGCTCATCCGTTTCGCGGCCGCGGGCATCCAGTGCCCGTCGACCGACCCCGCCTGACCCCACCGGGACTTCACCGACATGTCGAAGAAACTGCTCGTCCGCCGCGCCGCCGTGCTCGGCGCTGGCGTCATGGGAGCGCAGATCGCCGCTCACCTGACCAACGCCGGCGTCGATACCGTGCTGTTCGATCTTCCTGCGAAGGAAGGCGATCCGAACGGTGTGGTGACCAAGGCGATCGCGAACCTCGCGAAACTCAGCCCTGCCCCGCTCGCCGACAAGTCGCTCGCCGAGCGCATCACGCCGGCGAACTACGAGACCGGGCTTGAGCTGCTGCGCGGCTGCGACCTAGTGATCGAAGCGATCGCGGAGCGCATGGACTGGAAGCAGGATCTCTACAAGAACATCGCGCCGTTCGTGCCGGCGCACGCGGTGCTGGCGAGCAATACGTCGGGCCTGGGCATCAACGCGCTGGCCGACGTGCTGCCGGAAGAGCTGCGCCACCGCTTCCTCGGCGTGCACTTCTTCAACCCGCCGCGCTACATGCACCTCGCCGAGCTCATCCCGGCGAAGACGACCGACCGCGAGGTACTCGACGGCCTCGAAACCTTCCTCACGACCACGCTCGGCAAGGGCGTCGTCATCGCCAAGGACACGCCGAACTTCATCGGCAACCGCATCGGCGTGTTCTCGATGCTGGCCGCGATGCACCACACCGAGCGACTCGGCCTCGGCTTCGACACGGTCGATTCGCTGACCGGCCCGGCGATCGGTCGCCCGAAGTCGGCGACGTACCGCACCGCGGACGTCGTCGGCCTCGACACCATGGCGCACGTCATCAAGACGATGGCGGACACACTGCCGAACGATCCGTGGCATCAGCACTTCAAGGCGCCGGTGTGGCTCACCGGCCTCGTCGAGAAGGGCGCGCTCGGCCAGAAGACCGGCGCAGGCTTCTACACGAAGCGCGGCAAGGACATCCTCGTGCTCGACGTCGCGGCGCGCGATTACCGGCCGACCGTGGGCGATCTGGATCCGGACGTCGCCGCAATCCTGAAGGAACGCGACCCGGCGAAGAAGTTCGCCGCGCTGCGCGCGAGCGAGAACCCGCAGGCGCAGTTCCTGTGGTCGGTATTCCGCGACACGTTCCACTACAGCGCCTACCACCTGCAGGACATTGCCGACACTGCGCGCGACGTCGATTTCGCGATGCGCTGGGGCTACGGCTGGTCGCAGGGACCGTTCGAGACGTGGCAGTCGGCCGGCTGGCAGCAGGTCGCGCAGTGGATCGCCGAGGACGTCGCCGCGGGCAAGACGATGGCGAACGCGCCGTTGCCGGCATGGGTCGCCGCGCGCAACGGCGTGCACGAGGCAACGGGCAGCTTCAGCCCGGCCCAGAACGCGGCGGTCGCGCGCTCGTCGAATCCGGTCTACGCGCGCCAGCGTTTCCCCGACCCGCTGCTCGGCGAGCAGTTCGCGCCCGGCAAGACCCTGTTCGAACACGACGGCATCCGCCTTTGGGCCGATGACGACGACATCGCGGTGGTCAGCTTCAAGACCAAGATGCATACCGTGTCGGACAAAGTTCTCGACGGCCTGCAGGAAGCCATCGGCATCGCCGAGCGCGACTTCGGCGGCCTCGTCATCTGGCAGCCGAAGGAGCCCTTCTCCGCCGGTGCCGATCTCGCCGGTGCGCTCGGCCTGCTGCAGGCCGGCAACGTCGCCGGGTTCGAGGCGATGGTCGAGAACTTCCAGCGCACCAGCCAGCGCATCAAGTACGCGCTCGTGCCCGTGGTCGCGGCCGTTCGCGGCCTCGCGCTCGGTGGCGGCTGCGAATTCCAGATGCACGCCGCGTGCAGCGTGTTCGCGCTGGAGAGCTACGTCGGCCTCGTCGAGGCGGGCGTCGGCCTTCTGCCGGCGGGCGGCGGCCTGAAGGAGTTCGCGGTGCGCGCGTCGCAGGCGGCCGGCCCGGGCGGCGACGTGTTCGCGCACCTCAAGACGCCCTTCGAGAGCGTCGCGATGGCGAAGGTGTCGACGTCCGCATTCGAGGCGAAGTCGCTGAAGCTCGCGCGCGAGAGCGATGTCGTCGTGTTCAACACGCACGAACTGCTGCACGCGGCCAAGGCGCAGGCGCGCGGCATGGCCGAAGCCGGCTACCGCCCGCCGCTGCCGGCGCGCAACGTCGTCGTCGCGGGTGACGTCGGCATCGCCTCGCTGCAGATGATGCTGATCAACATGCTCGAAGGCATGTTCATCTCGCCGCACGACTACGAGATCGCGACGCGCATCGCCACCGTCATGTGCGGCGGCGCGGTCGATCGTGGCTCGGTGGTCGACGAGGAATGGCTGCTCAAGCTCGAACGCCAGCACTTCGTCGAACTCGCGCAGATGGAGAAGACGCAGCAGCGCATCGCGCACATGCTGCAGACCGGCAAGCCGCTGCGGAACTGAGGTTCGAAGGCCCGCCCTTTCGAATCCCCTTCGAACCTCGACACAGAGAACCGAACATGAGCAAGCAAGTCCAGGACGCCTACATCGTCGCCGCCACCCGCACGCCGGTGGGCAAGGCGCCGCGTGGCTTCTTCCGCAACACCCGCCCCGACGACATGCTGGCGCACGTGCTGCGCAGCGTGGTCGCACAGGCACCGGGCATCGACGTCAACCAGATCGACGACGCCATCATCGGCTGCGCGATGCCGGAGGCCGAGCAAGGCATGAACGTGGCGCGCATCGGCGTGCTGCTGTCGGGCCTGCCGGACGTCGTCGCCGCGCAGACGATCAATCGTTTCTGCTCTTCCGGTCTGCAGGCGGTCGCGCTCGCGGCCGACCAGGTGCGGCTCGGCAATGCCGACCTGATCCTCGCCGGCGGCACCGAATCGATGTCGATGGTGCCCATGATGGGCCACAAGATCGCGCTCAATCCGCGCGTCTTCAACAAGGACGAGGACCACATCGCGGTCGCCTACGGCATGGGCATCACCGCCGAGAACGTCGCGAAGGAGTGGAACATCTCGCGCGAGGCGCAGGACGCGTTCTCGGTGGAATCGCATCGCAAGGCGCTTGCGGCGATCGCCGCGGGCGAGTTCAAAGACGAAATTTCGCCGTACGAAGTTGTCTCGCACGTCCCCGACCTGGCGGGCAATGCGATCCAGCTCAAGAAGCGCATCGTCGACACCGACGAAGGCCCGCGCGCCGACACGTCGATGGAAGGCCTCGCCAAGCTCAGGCCAGTGTTCAAGAACGGCCAGTTCGGCGGTTCGGTGACGGCGGGCAACGCGTCGCAGATGAGCGATGGCGCGGCCGCGGTGCTGATCGCCTCCGAAGCGGCCATCAAGCAGTACGGCCTCACGCCCCTCGCCCGCTTCGTGAGTTTCTCGGTCGCCGGCGTGCCGCCCCACATCATGGGCATCGGCCCGAACGCGGCGATCCCGAAGGCGCTGAAGCAGGCCGGCCTGACGCGCGATCAGCTCGACTGGATCGAGCTCAACGAAGCGTTCGCCGCTCAGGCTCTCGCGGTGATCAAGGACAGCGAACTCGATCCGTCGAAGGTCAATCCGCTCGGCGGCGCGATCGCGCTCGGCCACCCACTCGGGGCGACCGGCGCGATCCGCACCGCGACCATCGTGCACGGCATGCGCCGTCGCCAGCAGAAGTACGGCATGGTGACGATGTGCATCGGCACCGGCATGGGCGCGGCGGGGATCCTGGAAGCGGTCTGACGCATACCCGACTGAAGACGGACGGGGCCGGAGCGGCCCCGTTACGGCACCGATCGCCGGTTCGGGCATCCAAGGCCGGCGCTATCCGAAGACGCCCCGCTCCACGCGGTCCTTGAGGGCGTCCTTCGATTGCGCCCACCAGTAGCTCGCCTGCGCTGCGAGGAAGCCGAGCGGCTTGAACGCCGGCTGCAGGCCATAGCGCGATAACCGTCGCCAACGTGTGTCGCCTTCCGCGATGGCGGACGCGATCAGCTCGCCTGCCGCCGTCGTCGGCGCGACACCGTGGCCGCCGAACGCCTGGGCGACCCAGAGGCCGGGTTCGGCTTCGAGCACGTGCGGCATTTCGTGCGGCGCGTAGCTCATGAGCCCGGACCAGGCATGGTCGATGGCGACGCCGGCCAGCTGCGGAAACACGCGCAGCATGTCCCGCACCAGCACGTGTTCCACCGCCGAGGGCGCGCGATCCCACACCGAGATGCGACCGCCCCAGAGCAACCGGGTATCCGGCAGCGGCCGGTAGTAGTCGAAAGCGAAGCGCGTGTCGTAGACCGCCGCGTCGGTACGCAGCACGTCCCGCATGCGGTCGCCGAGCGGCTCGGTCACCATCACGTAGGTCGCGACCGGCAGCACCGACGCGTCGATCCGCGAGCGCAACCCCGCGAGGTAGCCCCCGCAGGCGAGCACGACGGTGCGACAGCGGACCTCGCCTTCGGGCGTCTGGACGCGCCAGGCACTGCCCTCGCGCTTGAGCGCGATCGCCGGGCTGTCCTCGTGCACTCGCACGTCTTCGCGGGAGAGCACGCCGGCGATGCCGCGCGCGTATCGCAGCGGGTGGAAATGGAACGCGGCCTGCTCGAACAAACCGTCCGCGTAGCGTTCGCTGACGATTCGCTCGCGCATCTGCGCCCGGTCGAGCCACGTCCAGCGCGCGTCGTAGCGGTCCTGCAGGAGCGACTGGCGCGCCTTCAGCGGCCGGGGGTCCTTGAACCAATTCGCCCAGATGACCCCGCCGTCGACCGCGTCGCAGTGGATCCCGTGCGCATCGATGCGCGACCGGATGCGGCGCACGGCGTCCAGCGTCCACCCGTAGACCTCGCGCGCGACTTCGGGCCCGAGGTCGGCGATCAGCCGTTCCTCGCCGCGCGAGTAGCCACCGAAGACGAAGCCTCCGTTGCGGCCCGATGCGCCGAAGCCGACGGTCCGCGCCTCCAGCACCACCACGTCGCGACGGCCGCGCTCCACGAGACCGAGCGCCGTGTTGAGCCCCGCGAATCCGGCGCCCACGATGCAGACGCCCGCATCGACGGCACCGCGCAGCGGTGGGGCCACCGGCGCGGGGCCGGCGGTCGCGGAGTAGTAGTCGCCCTGGAATCGCGGCATCGCGCCAGCGTGGCGCCACGCCGCGACGCTGTCCAGCGTCAGGGCAGCTCGACGACGCCCAGCTCGACGAGCGCGTTCCGCATCGTCTCGGCCGCGGCGTCGCTCAGCTTCTCGTGATCGAGCGCGTAGCGGATGGTCGCCTCGATCAGGCCGATGTGCGTGCCGCAATCGAACCGCGTGCCGCGGAAACGGTAGGCGTCGACGCATTCCTCCTGCAGCAGCCGGTCGATCGCATCGGTGAGCTGGATTTCGCCACCGGCGCCGGGCGTCGTGGCTTCCAGCAGCTCGAAGATGCGCGGCTGAAGAATATACCGGCCGACGACGGCGAGCGTGCTGGGTGCGTCCTGCGGCTGCGGCTTCTCGACGATACGCGTGATGCGTCCCTGCCGGTTCGCGAAGTCACTGGTGGCGACGATGCCGTAGCTCGCGGTCTTCTCGGCGGGCACGTCCTGCACGGCGATCACGCTGCACCCGCTCTGTTCCGCCGCGTCGGCCATCTGCCGCAGCGCGCCCGGACCACGGTTCCAGATCAGGTCGTCCGGAAGAAGCACCGCGAACGGCTCGTCGCCGATGACGTCCTTCGCACAGAGCACCGCATGCCCGAGCCCGAGCGCCTCGGCCTGCGTCACGAAGATCGTCTTGACCCCCGGCGGCAGCACATGGCGCACCAATTCGAGCTGTTCCGTCTTGCCCGCGCGCTCGAGCTTGTGTTCGAGCTCGTACGCCTTGTCGAAGTAGTCCGCGACCGCATGCTTGTAGCGGTTGGTGATGAACACCAGCGTGTCGCAGCCGGCCTCGATCGCCTCGTCCACCGCGTATTGGATCAGCGGCTTGTCGATCACCGGAAGCATTTCCTTCGGCACCGTCTTCGTAGCCGGAAGGAAGCGGGTGCCGAGGCCGGCCACGGGAAACACGGCCTTGCGGATTCGACGCGGGGTCTGCGATGTCATCGATGTCGGAGTCGGGGAGCCGGAATCCATCAGATTTTCCGGGACAGTCGTGCAGGAAATGCGACGACCGTCGCCGTCGTGGCCCGCTGCTCGCGGGCGTCGAGCGGTTCGAATTCGGGCACGGCCTCGCGCAGGAGGCGCGCGAGCTGTTCCAGGTCGTAGCGCGAGCATGCATCGAGGCACTGCGCGAGCTGCTCGAAGATCTGCGTGGCGGCAACGCCGCGCGGCTCGGCCTGCAGGATTTTCGGATGCTGCGTCGGGCGGTAGCGCTCGTCCGCGTGGAAGAGCGTCTCGTGCAGTTTCTCGCCCGGCCGCAAACCGGTGTACACGATCGCGACGTCGCGCCCGGGCTGCTTGCCAGCCAGGCGGATCATCTGCTCGGCGAGCAGGCGGATCGGCACCGGGTCGCCCATGTCGAGGGTGTACACCGCCTCGTGCGTGCCGATCGCGGAGGCCTGCAGGATCAGCTGGCAGGCCTCGGGGATGGTCATGAAGAACCGGGTGACCTCCGGGTCGGTGACCGTCACCGGCCCGCCCGCGCGGATCTGCTCGCGGAACAGCGGCACCACGCTGCCCGCCGAATCCAGCACGTTGCCGAAGCGCACGGTGACGAAGCGCGTCGGACAGTCGGCGAGCGCCTGGCAGACCATTTCCGCCATGCGCTTGGTCGCACCGAGCACGTTGACCGGGTCGACCGCCTTGTCCGTGGAGATGAGGACGAACGTGCCGACGGAGGCGTCGCGACAGGCGCGGGCCACGGTATGCGTCGCCAGCACGTTGTTACGCACCGCTTCGCGCAACTGCGCTTCGAGCACCGGCACCTGCTTGTAGGCGGCGGCATGGAAGACCGCCTCCGGCATCGCGCGGCGTATGGCGAAGTCGACGACGGCGCGATCGCCGCAATCGCCGAGGATCGGCATCACCTCGATCTCGGGGAAGTCGCGGCGCAGCGCCGACTCGGTGGTCATCAGCGCGAGCTCGTCGATTTCGACCAGCGCGATGCGGCGAGCGCCGTGCCGCGCGCACTGACGACAGAGTTCTGCGCCGATGGAACCGCCGGCGCCTGTCACCATGACCGAGCGGCCGCCGAGCCAGGCGCGGATCGCCTTCCAGTCCGGCAGCACGGGCTTGCGGCCAAGCAGATCCTCGATCGCGACTTCCTTGAGTTCGCCCGGGAGGGAGCGCCCCTCGAGGACGTCCTGCAGTCGCGGCACCATCCGGAACGGCAGCCCGCTGCGCTCGCAGATGCCCACGATCTGCTGGAGCGCGGTCGCGTCCGCCGACGGCACCGCGATCACCACCAGCTGGGCCGCGGTCTCGCGCGCGATCTCCGGCAGCTCTTCGATGCGCCCGAGCACCGGCACGCCATGCATCTTGGACCCACGCAGCCGCGGCGCGTCGTCGAGGAAGCCGACCGGCTGGTAGGTGCCGAAGCGACGGAGGTCGCGCACGAGCGCCTCGCCGGCCTGGCCTGCGCCCAACACGAGCACACGCGTGGACGACGCGCGCTTGCGGTCGGACTGCGCGTCCTTCCAGGCGCGGTAAACGAGCCGCGGCGCGCCGAGCATCGCTGCCAGCACGATCGGATAGAGCACGAGGACCGCGCGGGGCACCGAGTCCATGCGGTCGTACAGGAACAGCCCGAGCATGACCCCGAGAACGCCGACGACCGACGCCTTGAGGATGTTCCAGAGATCCGGAACGCTGGCGAAGCGCCACAGGCCCCGATACAGGCCGACCCGCCAGAACACGATCGCCTGCACCGAGAGCACGATGAAGGTCTGAACCGACCACAGGCGCAGGTCCGGCGCCGACGGTTCCACCGCGTAGCGCATCCAGTGCAGGCCGTACCAGACCAGCCACACCATGGCGAGGTCGTGCGCCACGACCGCGATGCGGGGCAAGCGTGCTTGCCAGGGGGACAGCAATGGGCTCATGGATCCCTCGTTGCCGACGCGTCGCGTTCCGCTGCGACCTGATGCTGCAGCACGAGCCACAGCAATGCCGCGCCCATATAGCACAGCACGACGGAGCCCATCGTAAATGCCGCGCCGTAAGGCTGCACCGCCAACGCCGCAAGCGCCGCGAGGATGGACCATCCGGCATACGCCAGCGTCACCCTGACATGCCCGTACCGGCGTGCAAGTCCCTGGTACAGATGCTGCGTATGCGGCTCCCACCAGCGTTCGCGACGGAGCATGCGGCGAAGCAGGGTCAGGGTGGCATCGACCAGGAAGGCGGAAATCGGCAGTGCGGGAAGCAGCCAGTCGCCCGCGTCGGCCGCGTGGACCGATGCCGTCGCGACGATCCACCCGATCGCCAGCCCCAGTGCACCGCTGCCCACGTCGCCAAGGAAGATCCGCGCGCGCGGGAAATTGAAGGGCAGGAAGGCGATGCAGGCGGCAGCCAGCGCGAACGACGCATCGTGCGCTGCCGGGGACGCCAAACCGATCGCGATCGCGGCGATGACCGCCTGCGACGTCGCGATGCCGTCGATGCCATCCATGAAATTCCAGACGTTGACGAGCACCACCCCGCCCGCGGCGATGGCGAAGAATGCCCACGGTCGGGTTTCCACGTCGACGGTCGCCGCCGCCACCGCGAGACTGGCGAGCACATGCACGATCAAGCGCCAAGAGACGGGCAACGAAGCGTGGTCGTCCCAGGCGCCGATCAGCGCGACGCCGGCCAGTGCCGCCGCCACCCACCACGTCGGGGCACCCGCCGGCTGCGCCACGGCGAACCAGAGGAGCAATGCCGCGACGGGTCCTGCGCCGCCGCCCCTGGGCGTGGCGACGGCATGGCTGCGGCGCTCGCCCGGCTCGTCGACCAGGCGCCGGCGCAAGGCATAGGCCCGCGCGGCCGCCGTGCCGGCAGCCGAGACGACCGCTACCGCGAGGAACGCGGCGACGTTCGTCACACGACCGCGTAATTGAGCAGCGGCTTCACCGAGCCCCACTCCTTGCAGCTGGGACACTGCCAGTGGTGGCTGCGGGCGCCGAAACCGCAGCGCGTGCAGCGGTAACTCGGATTGCGCACCAGCAACTGGTCGGTGATGTGCTTGAGATCGACCAGCGTGGCCGTCGAATCGGCCTGCTCGGCGAGCGAGAGCTCGATGAGGGCGGCCTCGCCGCGAACCGACGGTCGATCCTTCAGCTCCTTCGCGAGGTACGCGCGCGCCGCGGCGACGCCCTCCTCCCGCTCGATCATGCGGGTGAGCGCGAGCACGGGCGCGATGCCGCGGTAGTGCTCGCACATCTCCGCGAGGAAGCTGCGCGCGCCGGGTACGTCGCCCGTCGCCTCGTAGCACTCCAACAGAGGCGCCATCACTTCGGGCAGGTAATCGGGGTCGCTGCGTGCGACGCGCTCGAACGAACGTACCGCCGCGGCGTGGTGGCCGGCCTCGAGCTCGATGCGCCCCTCCAGCATGCCGGCGCGCACGGAGTTGGCGTCGGCCGCGTACGCCCGTGCCACCGCCGCGCGCGCGGCGTCGACATCCCCTGCCGCGCGATGCCGGTCGGCCAGTTCGCACTCGAAGTGCGCGACGAGCTTGCCCATCGGCTCACCAGTGGCCTCCTCGAAGCGCAGCGCGTTCTCGATCGCCTTGGCCCAGTCGCGCTCGGCCTGGTAGATGCCGATCAGGTGGCGCAGCGCGAGCGGCGACAGATCGAGCGCGACCAGCTCGCTGAAGACGGTCTCGGCGCGATCGAGCAGGCCGGACTTCATGTAGTCCTCGCCCAGCGCGAGGAGCGCCTGGATGCGCTGCACGTCGGTGAGGTCGTTGCGCTGCACGAGCGACTGGTGCAGCCGGATCGCGCGGTCGACCTCGCCGCGGCGGCGGAACAGATGACCGAGCGCGACCTGCGTCTCGAAGGTGTCCTTGTCCAGTTCCGCGATGTGCAGGAACAGCTCGATCGCCTTGTCAGGCTGTTCGTTGAGCAGGTAGTTCAGGCCGCGGAAATAGGTCGTCGACAGCCGGCTGACCTGGTTCTCGCTGTGCAGCTTTCCGCCGCGCCGACCGATCACCCAACCCGACAGGGCCGCCAGCGGCAGCAGCAGGAAGAACCACAGCCATTCGGTGATGAACGCCATCGCGGGCTCCGTCGATATCGGCGGGAGGTTGGCCCAGCCCGGTAGGTGAAGGCAAGCCGTTGCGGCTCGCGGGACGTCAGCCGTCCTCGTCGATCGGCTGCGCGCCGCTCACGCGCTCGCGCAGTTCCTTGCCCGGCTTGAAATGCGGCACGTGCTTGCCGCGCAGTGCGACCGACTCGCCGGTCTTGGGATTGCGGCCCACGCGCGGTGGCCGGTAATGCAGGCAGAAGCTGCCGAAACCGCGAATCTCGATGCGCTCTCCACCCGACAGCGAGCCGCTCATCATGTCCAGCAGCGACTTCACCGCCAGCTCGACGTCTTCGGACTTCAGGTGCGCCTGCCGCTGGGCGAGGATCTCGATGAGCTCGGACTTGGTCATGGACGCTGGGAACCCGCGACGCCTGCAGTCTGCTTTGAATTCGTCGGGACGCGATCGTCCCGCATAAAAAAGGACGGCCCGACAGGGCCGGGCCGTCCCGGTTTACCGCGAAGCGATTACTCGCCCTTCTTGCTCAGCTGCTCGCGAAGCAGCGCACCGAGGCTCATGTTGCCAGCGGCCGCTTCCGACGACTGGCGGTTGTAGTCCGCCACCGCCTCGCTCTCTTCCGCGTAGTCCTTCGCCTTGATCGACAGCTGCATCTGGCGCGACTTGCGATCGTTGCCGATGATCTTGGCTTCGACCTGGTCGCCGACCTTCAGGCGCGTGGTCGCGTCGTCGACGCGCTCGCGGGCGATGTCGCGGGCCTGGATGTAGCCCTCGACGCCGTCCGACAGCTCGACGGTCGCACCCTTCGCGTCCACGTTCGTCACCGTGCCGCGCACGATCGAGCCGCGCGAGTTGGTGGCGACGAACGAACCCATCGGGTCCTGCTCCATCTGCTTGATGCCGAGGCTGATGCGCTCGCGCTCCGGATCCACCGCCAGGACGACGGCTTCGACCGTGTCGCCCTTCTTGTAGTTGCGGACCACGTCCTCGCCCGTGGTATTCCACGAGATGTCGGACAGGTGCACGAGGCCGTCGATGCCGCCGTCCAGGCCGATGAAGATGCCGAAGTCGGTGATCGACTTGACCTGGCCTTCGACCTTGTCGCCCTTGCGGTGGATGGCCGCGAAGGTCTCCCACGGGTTCGACGTGACCTGCTTCATGCCCAGCGAGATGCGGCGACGGTCTTCATCGACGTCCAGCACCATCACCTCGACGTCGTCACCGACCTGCACGATCTTGGACGGGTTGACGTTCTTGTTGGTCCAGTCCATCTCGGACACGTGCACCAGACCCTCGACGCCCGGCTCGATCTCGACGAACGCGCCGTAATCGGTGACGTTCGAGACCTTGCCGAACACGCGGCTGTTGGCCGGGTAGCGACGGGCGATGTTGTCCCACGGATCCTCGCCGAGCTGCTTCAGGCCGAGCGAGACGCGGTTGCGCTCGCGGTCGTACTTGAGCACGCGGACGTCGAGCTCCTGGCCGACTTCCACCACTTCCGACGGATGGCGCACGCGCTTCCACGCCATGTCGGTGATGTGCAGCAGGCCGTCGATGCCGCCGAGGTCGACGAACGCACCGTAATCGGTGAGGTTCTTGACGACGCCCTTGAGCACGGCGCCCTCGACCAGCTTCTCCATCAGCTGCTCGCGCTCTTCCGAGTGCTCGCTTTCGACGACGGCGCGGCGCGAGACCACGATGTTGTTGCGCTTGCGATCGAGCTTGATGAGCTTGAACTCGAGTTCCTTGCCCTCGAGGTAGCTCGAATCGCGCACCGGGCGCACGTCGACCAGCGAGCCCGGCAGGAAGCCGCGCACGTCCTTGATGTCGACGGTGAAGCCGCCCTTGACCTTGCCGCTGATGCGGCCGGTGATCGTCTCGTTCTTCTCGAGCGCCTGCTCGAGCTCGTCCCACACCATGGCGCGCTTGGCCTTCTCGCGCGACAGGACGGTTTCGCCGAAGCCGTTCTCGATCGAGTCGAGGGCGACCTTGACTTCGTCGCCCACGCCCACGTCGATCTCGCCGGCGTCGTTCCGGAACTGCTCGATGGGCACGATGCCCTCGGACTTGAGGCCGGCGTTGATCACGACGACGTCGCCGCGGACTTCCACGACGATACCGGTGACGATGGAGCCCGGCTTCAGCTTCGCCAGATTGGTCTGGCTGGCTTCAAACAGTTCGGCAAATGATTCGGTCATTGGAGTATTGCTCTGTTGGACACACAGGCCGTGCACGTGCGTTCCCGCAGGATCGACGCACCGATGTACGGCCCACCCGTTGAGTGGTGCGAAGGAACGCGCACCGTGCGGTTGGATATCCGTCGCGGAGGGCGACGGGCCGGTTCTGCCGGACGGACGATGCGCCCCGGTCCGGAAGCGACTCCGGGCGCCGCCGTGAACGGCTAGCGCTTGACCAGGGACAGCACGCGTTCGACCACCGCTTCGATCCCGGTGCCGGTGGTATCAATGCAGACGGCGTCGTCGGCCGGTCGCAGTGGGGCCACCGCGCGAGAGGCATCGCGGGCGTCGCGGGCGAGAATCTCCCGCAGCAGATCGCCCAAGTTAACCGAAATGCCCTTTTCCTTCAACTGCTTATACCGCCGCTCGGCCCGTTCCTCGGCGCTGGCGGTGAGGAAGACCTTGGTCGCCGCGTCGGGGAAGATCACGGTGCCCATGTCGCGGCCGTCGGCGACCAGCCCAGGGGGCTGCCGGAAGATGCGCTGGCGCTCCTTGAGTGCGGTGCGGACCTCGGGGATCGCGGCGATCGCGGAGGCGGCCGCACCGGCCGTTTCCGTGCGGATCTCATCGGTCGCGTCCCGGCCGTTGACGAGGATGCGGAGTTCCTGGCCCGGCACCTCTACGAACTCGATGTGGCTGTCGAAGCAGCAGCGGACCAGGGCGCCGGGGTCGCTCAGGTCGAGGTCGGCCCAGCCGGCAGCCACGCCGACGGCGCGATACAGCGCGCCCGAATCTAGGTAGTGCCAGCCCAGGCGCTGGGCGACGAGGCGACTGATCGTGCCCTTTCCGGAACCGGAAGGGCCGTCGATGGTGAGCACGGGGGCGGTGGGGTCCATCCGGTCATTGTCGCCCGCGGCTGCCGGAAATGCCCATCGGGGATGGGCCGTCCGGGGCACGAGTCCAACCCGTTGATTATCAAAATGTTAGGCCGCTATAATGCGCGGCTTCGTTCGCCCGCTCATTCTCTTTTGCCGAGGTTTTTCTCATGAAGGTCCTGTCCTCCCTGAAGTCGGCGAAGGCCCGTCACCGTGACTGCAAGGTCGTCCGCCGCCGCGGCAAGGTCTTCGTGATCTGCAAGTCGAACCCGCGTTTCAAGGCTCGCCAGCGCTAAGCGCTCGGCTCCAGCCGGTTCGCCGAGAAGCCGCCGAAAGGCGGCTTCTCGCGTTTCGCGGGCGGCGTTCACCGCGGCCAGCCGTGCCCGCCCGGACAATCCGGCCGCTGCATACAATCGCGGCTTCACCCGAACCGGGCGACGCCCGAGGAGAGACACCATGGTCCGCACCGTCCTGGCCGCCGCCGCCCTGGCCCTCTGCGCCGGCACCGTCCACGCTGAAACGCTGCTCATCGACCGGGTGAAGCAGGAGACCGGCGCGATGCCCGCCCGCGGCATGCGGGTGGCCGACGTCGAAAAGCGCTTCGGCGCGCCGACCGACCGGCTCCAGCCCGCCGGCGGCCAGAAGCGGCAGTGGCCGACGATCCAGCGCTGGGTCTACCCGGCGTTCACCGTGTATTTCGAACGCGGCCGGGTCGTCGACGCCGTCGCCAACAAGGCCGTCCCCACCGAGATCGGGCCCAAGCCGCCGATCCGCTGACAGGAAGCACGATGTCCCGAACCGATGCACGGCTCCCCGCCGAGTGGGAGCCGCAGTCCGCCGTCCTCCTCGCCTGGCCGCACGCCGGCACCGACTGGGCCGACCGCCTTTCCGAAGTCGAGACCACCTACGTCGCGCTGGCCGCGGCGATCACGCGCTTCGAGCAGGCGGTGATCTGCGTCGCCGACGAGGCGCTGCAGGCACACGCCGGCGCGCTGCTCGCCGCCGGTGGCGTCGACCTGGGCCGCGTACGCTTCGTCCGCGCCGACTACGACGACACCTGGTTGCGCGACTCGGGCCCGATCACCTTGCGCACGGCCCACGGTTTCCGCCTGCTGGATTTCCGGTTCACGGGCTGGGGCGGCAAGTTCGAGGCGAGCCGCGACGACGCGCTGGTCGAGGCGCTGCAAGCCCGCGGGCTGTTCGCGCGCGCCGAGCGCACGTCGATCCCCTTCGCGCTCGAAGGCGGCGCGATCGACAGCGATGGCGACGGCACGCTGCTCACCACGTGGGAGTGCCTCAACCAGCGCCATCCCGATGCGTCGCGCGAAGAGCTGTCGGCCAAGCTCGCCGACTGGCTGGCGCAGGACCGCGTGCTCTGGCTCGACCACGGCTTCCTCGAGGGCGACGACACGGATGCGCATATCGACACGCTCGCGCGCTTCGCGTCCGTCGACTCGATCGTCTTCCAGGGCTGCGACGATCCGTCCGATTCCCATTACCCGCACCTGCGCGCGATGGCCGACGAACTCGCCGCGCTGCGCACGAAGGCCGGCGCGCCGTACCGCCTGTTCGAACTGCCCTGGGCGCGGCCGATCCTCGATCAGGGCCGCCGGCTGGCCGCGAGCTATGCGAACTTCCTGATCGTCAACGGCGCGGTGCTCGCGCCCTCGTACGGCGATGACGCCGACGCGCGTGCGCAGGCGGTGCTGCAGCAGGCGTTCCCCGATCGCGAGATCGTCATGGTCCCGTGCCGTGCGCTGATCTGGCAGAACGGCAGCCTGCACTGCCTGACCATGCAGCTGCCCGAAGGAGTGGTGTGATGTCGAAGAAGAAGGTGCTGCCGGTCGCACTCGTCCAGGAGTCGAACCACGGCACGGCCGAGGCCAACCTGGACGTGATCGCGCAGCGCATCGGCGAGGCCGCCGGCAACGGCGCCAGGCTCGTGCTGCTGCAGGAGCTGCACAACGGCGCGTACTTCTGCCAGCACCAGTGCGTCGACGAATTCGAGTCCGCCGAGCCGATCCCCGGCCCGACGACCGAGCGCCTGTCCGCACTCGCGAAGCAGCACGGCGTCGTGATCGTCGGCTCGCTGTTCGAGCGCCGCGGCCCGGGTCTGTACCACAACACCGCGGTGGTGCTCGATGCCGACGGCTCGCTCGCCGGCAAGTACCGCAAGATGCACATCCCCGACGATCCGGGCTTCAACGAGAAGTTCTATTTCACGCCGGGCGACCTGGGTTTCCATCCGATCGACACGTCGGTCGGCCGCCTCGGCGTGATGGTCTGCTGGGACCAGTGGTATCCGGAAGGCGCGCGCCTGATGGCGCTGGCCGGCGCGGAGATGCTGCTGTACCCGACGGCGATCGGCTGGGATCCGAACGACGAGCAGGACGAGAAGGACCGCCAGCGCGGCGCGTGGATCCTGTCGCATCGCGGGCACGCGGTCGCCAACGGGCTGCCCGTGCTGTCCTGCAACCGTGTCGGCCACGAGCCCTCGCCCATCGGCCGCAGCGGCATCGACTTCTGGGGCTCGAGCCACGTGCTCGGGCCGCAGGGCGAGTTCCTCGCGGAAGCGTCCATCGAGCGTCCCGAAGTGCTGATGGCGGAGGTCGACCTTCGCCGCAGCGAGGATGTCCGTCGCATCTGGCCCTTCCTGCGCGACCGCCGCATCGATGCCTACGGCGACCTGCTCAAGCGCTATCGCGATTGACGCCACCGCGCGCGTTCGCCGCGCCACGCCGGACGACGTGCCGGCGCTGGCGCGCATCTATGCGCACGAGGTGGCGCACGGCACCGCGTCCTGCGAATACACGCCGCCGGACGCCCGCGAGTTCGCCCGTCGCTTCACGGCGATCCGCGACGGCGGTTATCCCTACCTCGTCGCCGACGTCGACGGCCGGGTCGGCGGCTTCGCGTATGGGAGCGCCTACCGCACGCGCGAGGGTTACCGGTGGGTCGTCGAGGACAGCGTGTACGTCGATGCCGCCTTCCGCGGTCGTGGACTCGGCGGCCGCCTGCTCGATGCGCTGATCGGGCGCTGCACGGCCCTAGGTTACCGCCGCATGATCGCGGTGATCGGCGACGGCGGCAACGCGGCGTCGATCGCACTCCACGAACGTGCCGGTTTCAGCGTGGCCGCACGCTTCGCCGGACTCGGCTTCAAACACGGGCGCTGGCTCGAGAACGTGCAGATGGTGCGCGCCCTCGGCGCCGGCGATACGTCGCCCCCCGCCGCGGCGCCATTGCCGGACGCGGACTGACTCCCTACCCTGCCCCGTCGCGACACCGACGGTGCCGCCTTTCCTGCAGGTCGACATGGATCCGATGCCCACCACTTCCGACGCGCTGGCCGGCCAGCCGCACGCGATCGTCGAGCGCGACGGCGTGCGTTACACGCTGCTGGGCACCGCCCACGTCTCGAAGGCCAGCGTCGACGCCGTGCGCGCCGCCATCGCCTCCGGCGATTACGACCACGTCGCCGTCGAACTCGACAGCGCGCGGATGCAGGCCCTCGTCGAGCCGGAAGCGATGGGCAAGCTCGACCTCGTCGAGGTGATCCGCACCGGCCGCACCGCGATGTTCGCCGCCAACCTCGCCCTGGCCGCCTACCAGCGCCGCCTCGCCGAGCAGCTGGGCATCGAACCCGGCGCGGAGCTGAAGCAGGCGGTGCTGGACGCACGCGAGCGCGAGCTGCCCGTGTCGCTGATCGACCGCGACGTGGGACTGACGGTCCGTCGCGCGGCGAGCCGGCTGGGTTGGTGGAAGCGGATCAAGCTCGGCGGTGGCCTGGCCGCGTCACTGATCGCCAGCGACGAAGTGCCGGAACACGAGATCGAAAAGCTCAAGGAAGGCGACATCCTGGAGTCGAGTTTCGCGGAGTTCGCGAGCCACAGCCCCGAGCTCTACGAGACGGTGATCGCCGAGCGCGACCGCTACATGGCTGCGGGGCTTCGCACGGCGGGCGCGGCCAGTCCCGCGCCGCGCAACGTGCTCGCGGTCGTCGGCGCGGGCCACCTGGCCGGCCTTTCGCGCGAGCTCACCGAGCAGCACGACGACCCGGTGTCCCTGCATGCGGCGTTGGAAGCGGTGCCGAAGAAGCGCAAGGTGCCGTGGTTCACGCTGCTGATCGGCGCGCTGCTGCTCGGCGGCATGGCCTGGGGCTTCCAGAGCGGCGGCCTGAAGCTGGCGTCCGGCGTGCTCGTGCAATGGCTCGTGGCGACGAGCGTGCTCGCCGCCGTCGGCGCGCTGCTCGCGGGCGGCCATCCGCTCAGCGTGCTCGCGGGCGCGGTCGTCGCGCCGTTCAAGCCGTTCCGTC
Organism: Cognatilysobacter segetis; assembly: GCF_004359965.1. GTDB lineage: Bacteria > Pseudomonadota > Gammaproteobacteria > Xanthomonadales > Xanthomonadaceae > Cognatilysobacter > Cognatilysobacter segetis. Next base: position 53,407 of record NZ_SMRQ01000011.1, read on the forward strand.
CCGCGATCCCGGCGGGCGCGGTCAGCGCGTTGGTGGAAGCACGCATCCGCAAGCCCACCTACGCCGACTTCATCCGCCTTCGCGATGACGTGCGCACGCTGCGCGGGTGGTACCGCAACCGCGTCGCACGCACCCTGCTCGTCTTCATCCTGACCAATTTCGGCACGATGGCGGGCGAGTGGATCGCCATCGCGCGGATCATCGGCACGCTCGCGCGCTGACGGGCCGCCCGCAGAAAAAGAAAGGGGCCCGAGGGCCCCTTTTTCGTTTCTCAGGCCGTCGCTGCCGCGGCGGGCACGGCCGGCAACCCCCGCGCGCGCCGAAACAGGCGCGACGTCGCGCCGCGCAGGTCGTCCAGGATCGCGTAGACCGTCGGCAGGAACAGCAGGCTGACGACGGTCGAGAACGCCAGCCCGCCCGCGATCGCACGCGCCATCGGGTAGTACGGGGGCCCGTTGCCGGCCATCTGCGTGTTGCCGATCGCGATCGGCACCATGGCGAGGATCGCCGTGCCCATCGTCATGAGGATCGGCCGCAGGCGCTCGCGGCTGCCCTCGACCAGTGCCTCCGTGCGCGACAGGCCGCGGCGGCGCAGGTTGTTGATGTGCTCGATCATCACGATGCCGTTGTTCACCACCACGCCCATCAGCACGAGGATGCCGATGAAGGCCATGATGTTGAACTCGGTGCCGGTGAGCCAGAACAGCCAGAACACGCCGAACACCGAGAACAGCACGCCGGACATGATCGCCGACGGGAACAGCAGCGACTCGAACACCGCCGCCATCACCACGTAGATCATCACCAGCGCGATCAGCAGGTTGAACATCATCTGCTTGCTCGCCTCGTCGTCCTCCTGGAAGGCGCTGCCGTCGAAGCTGTAGCTGTAGCCCGGCGGGACTTGCACGGACTTCAGCGTGTCCTCCATCGCCTTCTTCGCCTTGGCCGGCTCGACCTTGTCCGGCAGGCTGGCCTGGATCGTCAGCGTGGTCTGGCGGTTCGTACGCTGGATCTGCGACGCCGACGGCCGCACCGCCACGTCGACCATCGCCAGCAGCGGCACCGCGCGGCCGTCTGGCGCACGCACCGTGAAGCCCGCGATGTCACCGACGCCGAAATCCTCGGCGCCGGCGAAGCGCACCCACACCGGTACCTCGGTGTCGCCGCGACGGAACTCGCGCAGCGGCGCGCCACGCAGGGCCAGCCCGACGAACTGCGAGACCTGCTGCGCGGTGAAGCCGAACGCCGCCGCGCGCTCGCGGTCGACGCGCACGGCGAGCTCGCTGTTCTTGTCGCCGGTATCCACCCGCACGTCGCGCAGCTCGGGCCGCTTGGCCAGGATCGGCACGATGTCGCGGCCGAGGTCCTCGAGCGTCTGCGTGGAGTCGCCCACCAGCTGCACCTGCACCTTCTGGCCCGGCTGACCCCCGTTCGGGCCGCCCTGGTTGCCCACGGTCAGGTCCGCGCGCGCCGACTTCGGCAGCTCCTTGCGAAGCGTCTCGACGTAGGCCTTCATGTCCGGCACGACCTTCGTATCCACCGTGAGCCGCGTCGACGCCCCGCCCTGCTCGCTGTAGTACGAATAGAGCTGGGTGATGCCGAGCGGCTTCCGACGGGCGTCGAGATAGTGCTCGACGCGCAGCAGCTCGTCCGACATCTGCTCCTTCGTGTACGCACCTTTCCACTGGTACTGGATGCTGACCTCGTCGCCGTCGTCGCCGCCGAACATGTTCTTCTTCGTCAGCATCATCGGCACGATGCTGACCGCGATGATCAGGAAAATGCCGGCGACGCTCGCGCCGCGGTGCTCGAGCGTCCAGCGCAGCAGCGTGGCATAACGCCGCTGCAGTCGCGGGATCAGGCCGTTCGGGCTGCGCACAGCGGGGGGCGTCTTCATGCGCGCCGACAGCATCGGAATCAGGCTGACCGCCACGAGCCACGACGCCAGCAGCGACACCGAGATCGTGATCGCGATCTGCGAGAGATAGATGCTGAGGAAGTTGCGCTCGCCGAACAGGTTCGGCAGGAACACGATGCAGTGGCAGAGCGTGCCCGCCGACAGCGCGATAGCGACGTGCCGCGTGCCGACGATCGATGCCATCACCGGATTGCCGGGCATTTTCTCCCGTTCCTGGTAGATGCTCTCCACCACGACGACCGCGTTGTCGACCAGCATGCCGACCGCCAGCAGCAGGCCCATCATCGACAGGATGTTGAGCGAAACGCCGGCGAAGTACATGAAACCGAGCGTCATCACGAAGCAGATCGGGATCGCCAGCGTCACCATGGCCGTCGACGGCCAGTGGCGCAGGAAGAAGAACAGCACGGCAATCGACAGCACCAGGCCGATCGCGCCCGCCTCGGCGAGTTCGGTCAGCGAGTTGGTCACGTCCTCGCCCTGGTTCTGGATGATCTTGACCTGCACGTCGTGTAGCGCGGGATCGGTGCGGATCGCCTCGACCTCCTTGAGCGCGCGCGCCGATACGTCGACCAGGTTCGCGCTGCGCTCCTTGTAGACGTCGAGGCCGACGGCCGGACGCCCGTCGAGCCGGCGGCCGTAGTCCATGCGCGCCGGCTTCAGCCGGATTTCGGCGATGTCGCCCAGGCGCGTTCCCTTGGCGTCGATCACCAGCGCGCGCAGCTGGTCGAGGTCGGCGATCTCGCCGACCGGCTGCACGCGCAGGCGACGGCCGCCGTCGTCGATCTCGCCGCCCGAGACGGAGAAGTTCACGGCCTGCAGGCGCGTGGTCAGCTCGTTGAGCACGACACCGCGCGAGGTGAGCGCGTCCGGATCGATCGCGATCTCCACCTCGTTGGGGGCCGCGCCCGACACCTCGACGCGGGCGACGCCCGGGATGCGCTCGAGGCGGCGCTTGAACTCGCGCTCGATCATGTCGTACGCGCCGGTCAGGTCGCGCGCACCCGCGAGGCGGACCTGCAGCACCGGCTGGTCGGTCGTCGAGAACTTGTTGACGAAGTAGCGCTTGAGGTCGTCCGGCAGATCGTCGCGGATCGCGTCAATGCGCTCGCGCGCTTCCGACGCCGCGATCGAGACATCGCGGCTCCAGTCGGAGAAGAACACGCCGATGCTGGCACCCTCGGAGCGGGCATTCGACTCCATGCGCTTGACCCCCGTCAGCGTCGACAGCGCTTCCTCCGACGGGCGCAGCACCGTGCGCTCGACTTCCTCCGGCGTGGAGCCCGTGTAAGGCAGCTCGATGAAGATGCCGGGGAACGTCACCTCCGGGAACGATTCCAGCGGCAGCCGCACCGCCGCGATCAGGCCGATCACGAACAGCGACACGAAGAACATGATCGCCGTGACGGGGCGGCGGATGCTCAGCTCGGCGATGCCGCTCATGCGGGCTGCGCCTCCGCGCCGTCGAGGTCGGTGTCACGCGCCGCGGCACGCCGCGCACGCCGCACGTAGTGCTCGTCGGCGCGGCGGTCCAGCAGGTCGTAGACCACCGGGATCACCACCAGCGTGAGCAGCGTCGACACCAGCAGGCCGCCGATGACCGTGATCGCCATCGGCGAACGCACCTCGGCACCCTCGCCGAAGGCGAGCGCCAGCGGCAGGAAGCCGAACAGCGTGCACAGCGTGGTCATCGCGATCGGGCGCAGGCGCGAACGCGCACCTTCCACCAGCGCCTCGCGCTTGGCGACGCCGGCCTCGCGCAGCTGGTTGACCTTGTCGACGAGGATGATCGCGTTCTTCACCACCAGGCCCACCAGCAGGATCAGGCCGATGAACACCACCACCGAGACGGGCGACCGCGTCAGCAGCAGCGCCAGCACCGCACCCACCATGGCCAGCGGGATGGTGAAGAGGATCACGAACGGATGCAGCAGCGATTCGAACTGCGAGGCCATCACCAGGTAGACGAGGAAGATGGCGAGGCCGAACGCGAACAGCAGCGACCGCACGGAATCGGTGAGCTCCTCGCCCTGCCCGCCGATATGCATCGACACGTCGGTACCCAGCGGATTCGCGGCCACGAGCTGCTGCACTTCCTCGATCGCGCTGCCGAGGTCCGTGCCGCGCAGGTTCGATGAAACGATCGCCACGCGCACCTGGTCGGCGCGGTGGATCTCGCTCGGCCCGGTGGTGGAGACGACGTCCGCCACGGACTCCAGCGTCACCGGCGCGCGGCCGTTGCCCGGGTTGACGATGAGATGGCGGATGCTGTCGACCGACGCGCGATCGCTCTCGTTGGCGCGGACGAGAACGTCGATCTTGCGATCGCGGAAGCTGTAGCGGGTGGCGACGTCGCCGCGCACCTTCTTCACCACCGCATCGGCGATCTGGCGCGTGGTGAGGCCGAGCGCCGCCGCGCGTTCCTGGTCGAAGCGGATCTGCACTTCGGGGAAGCCCTGCTCGACCGTCGACTTGACGTCGGCGTAGTGCGGATTCGCGCGCAGCAGCGCGGTCAGGCGGTCGCCGGCCGTGCGCAGGCTCTCGAGGTCGCTGCCGCGCAGCTCGATCTCCAGTGGTGCGGAGAAGCTGAAGAGCTGGGGCCGACGGAAATCGACCTGCGCATCCGATACACCGGCGACGGACGCGCGCAGCTTCTCGGTCTCCGCGGCCTCGACCTCGTGGCTGCCACCGTCGGCCATCACGATGCTGATCTTGCCGATGTTCTCGCCGCTTTCCGTCGGGTTCGCGTCCAGGCGCGTGCCACTGCCGCTGACGCCGAACATCGCGCGGATGCCGTCGTCCTTCTCGTGGGCCTGCTGCAGGCGGCGGACGATCGCGTCGGTCTCGCGCAGCGGCGTGCCCGGCGGCAACTTCACCGTCATCTCGAAACGATCCTGCGCGAGCTGCGGGATCAGGTCCGCGCCCAGCATCGGCACGGCGGCCAACGTCAGCGCGAATGCCGCCGCGGCGACGCCGAGCACGAGGCCCGGCCGGCGCAGCGCACCCGGCAGCAGCGCCAGGTAACGGGCTTCGGCACGGTCGTAGACCGACATCGCGCCGCGGCTCGCCGCCCCGGCCACCGGCGACACCACGAAGCGTGCACCGCGCCAGAGACGGGTGAACAGCCACGCCAACCCGAAGACCACCGGCCCGACGAACGCGCGCAGCGCCAGCCCGACCAGCCAGAACGGCAGCGCGACGAGCCGCACCGGCAACAGCAGCAGCCACGTCAGCAGCGCCAGCGCCGGGCGCATGCCCGAGCCCAACGGCCAGCGATACAGCGCCGGCCGACTGCGGATCACGCGGTAGGCGCCGATCGCGAACGTCACCGGCAACGCCAGCAGGACCGCCAGCGCACCCGCCGCGCGGTTGCCGACCCGCTTCATCGGCGACGCCACGGTCGAGCGCAGCAGCGCCACGTCCGCCGCGTGTTCCGGCGCCGGCTCCTCGCGGACGCCGTCGTCGACGCGCGACTTGAACGCGCTGAGCATCGGAATCAACGTCATCGAGACGACCAGCGAGATCGCGATCGCGATGGCCACCGTGAGCGCCTGGTCGCGGAACAGCTGCCCGGCGATGCCCTGCACGAACACGAGCGGCAGGAACACCGAGATCGTCGTCAGCGTCGACGCGACCACCGCCATGCTGACCTCGCGCGTGCCCTCGATGGCGGCGCGCATCACGCCCAGCCCGCGTTCGCGCGCCTTGGCGATGCTTTCGAGCACGACGATCGAGTCGTCGACCACCAGGCCCGTCGCCAGTGCGAGGCCGCCGAGCGACATCACGTTGAGGCTCAGGCCCAGCCGGCCCATGAAGAAGAACGTGGTGATGATCGACACCGGCAGCGACAGCGCCACCACGAAGGTGCTCCAGCCGTCGCGCAGGAACAGGAAGATGATCAGCACGGCCAGGATGCCGCCGATCACCGCGTCCTCCTTGACGCTCGAGATGGCGTTGCGGATGAACTGCGACTGGTCGTCGATGGTGGTGAGCTCGACATCCTTGGGCATGCGCTCGCGGATGTCCTTGAGCTTCGCGTCGATCGCGTCGGCGGTCGCGACGGTGTTCGCGTCGCCTTCCTTGTAGATCGCCAGCTCGACCGCCTCGCGGCCGCCGAGGCGGATCACCGACTCGCGCTCCTTGTAGCCCTGCCGGACGGTCGCGATGTCCTTGAGGCGCACGGGCATGCCGTTCGCCGGCGTGGCGCCACCGGAGGACGCGCTCTGCACCGACGCCGCGGCGGCCATCGCGCTCGCGTTGCCGGTCGCCGCCGCCACGCGCGCCATCTGCTCGGCGGCCGACTGCGCCGCCCCGCCGCCCGCCGACGAAGTCGTCACCAGCATGTCGCGCATCTCGTCGATGCTGCGGAACTGGTTGACCGTACGCACGAGGTAGCGCTGCGTGCCTTCTTCCAGCCGGCCGCCGGAGACGTTGACATTCTCCTGACCGAGCCGCTGGATCACGGTGTCGATCGACAGGCCGAGCTGCGCGAGCTTCTGCTGGTCGATCTCGACCTGCACCTCGTCCTCGAGGCCGCCGCCGACCTTGACCGCGGCCACGCCGTCGACCGGCTCGAGCTTCTTCTTCAGGTCCTCGTCGGCGTAGCGGCGCAGCTCCGTCAGGCGGCGGATGGAATCGGCTTCGGTCGTGCTCTTCGCGGTGAGCGCGAGGCGCATCACCGGCTCCGTGGACGGATTGAAGCGCAGCAGCACCGGCGGCTTGGCTTCCAGCGGAAGCTGCAGCGTCTCGATCTTGTCGCGCACCTCGAGGCCGGCCTGGTCCATGTCCGTGCCCCACGCGAACTCGAGCACGACGTCGCTCTGGCCCGTGCGCGACACGCTGCGCAGCTTGCGCAGGTTCTTCACCACGCCGAGCGCTTCCTCGGCCGGCTCGGAGATCAGGGTTTCCACTTCCGAGGGTGCGGCGCCCGGGTACTCGGTGCGAACGGTCAGCGTGGGATAGCTGAGGTCGGGCAGCAGGTTGACCTTCAGTTCGCGCAGCGCGATCAGGCCGAACAGCACGAACGTGAGCATCGCCATGAACACGGTGACGCGGCGGCGCACCGCGAATTCGACGATGCCGCCCGACCGCGTGGCGGACTCGGGCGCGGAAGGCTCGGGAGCGGACATGGCGTGTCTCCTCAGCGCGCGGCGATCGGCGCGGCGGCCGGGGCGGCGGCCGTCGGTAGCACCTGCACGTCGCTGCCCTCGCGCAAGGCGGTCTTGCCGGCGACGACCACGCGATCACCCGCCTTCAGGCCCGAGCGCACTTCCATCCAGCCGCCCTCGCTGTAGCCGAGCTTGACCGGCACGCGCACGGCCTTGTTGGCGCGCACGACGTAGACGGCCGGATCGGCATCGTCCTCCAGCAGCGCGGTGCGCGGCACGACGAGCGCATCGGTGCGCTGGTCGTAGTCGATGCGGATGCGCCCGAACATGCCGGGCTGCAGCAGGCCGCCGCCGTCGAACGCGGCGATCACGCGGAAGGTGCCGCTGCCCGAGTCCACCACCGGCGCGACGCGATCGACCTTGCCGGTGAAGCCGCGGCCGGGCAGCGCATCCACCTGCAGCTGCACGGGCTGTCCGGCCTTCAGCGTGGCCATTTCGCGCTCGGGGACGTTGAGCACGGCCTCCAGGCGCGAGGTGTCGACGATGCGGAAGATCGGCGTGTTGATCTGGACGAAGTTGCCCGGCTTGATGGAGCGCTGCGCGACGACGCCGGAGATCGGCGCGACGACGCCGGCGTACGAGAGCTCGAGGTTCGCGAGGCGATTGGCGGCGCGCGCGTTCTCGAGGTCGAACTTCAGCTGGTCGATGTCGTTCGCGCTGATCAGCTTCTGCTCGGACAGCTGGCGCGAGCGCGCGTAGTTCGCCTCGAGCTTGCGCATCTGCGCGGCGGTCTGCGCGGCCTGCAGCGCCGAGCGCGAGGCGTCGAGGCGCACCAGCGTCTGGCCGGCGCGGACGGCCTGGCCCTCCTCGGCGAACACCGCCAGCGCCACGCCGGACGTCTTGGCGACGACCTGCGCCTCGCTGCGCGGCTCCAGCGGCGCGGTGCCGGTGTAGCTCGCGGCGATCGGGCGCGTCGCGACCACCGCCACTTCGACCGGCACGGCCTCGGGGCCCTTCTTTTCCTTGGCCTCGGCGTCGCCCGGCTTGGGGCCCTTGCAGGCGGCCAGCGCGAGACAGCCCAGGAAGACGATGGAGAAGCGCGTCGCGACGGCGCGGGAGGTCGGGGCGGTACGCATCGGAAGGTCCTTCGAAACCATGGAATAAACGGCGGTCAGCCGGTGTTGTACATAGGTATATCACCGACGTTCACACGGCCCATGCGCCGAAGGTCACGGGTGCCGACGACAGGGGCGTTACCGAGCGCGCAGGCTGCCGACCGTTCGTCGAACCGGGGGCCGCAGGCTATACTCGGCCGCTTGTGCGAACGCGCCCCGCGTCGCATCCCACCGCCAGCACGAGAACCGCGGACCTGACCATGCGACCGCTGACGATCGCCGCCCTCGCCCTATCGACGCTGCTCGCCACCGGCGCGCACGCCCAAGACACCGCCCCCGCCGCCTCGCCCGCGGCCACCGCGGCGCCCGCCGCCGCCACGCCCGCCAAGGGCGACACCGCGCGCGGCCGCGAGCTGACCTACACCTGCAAGGGCTGCCATGGGGTGACGGGTTACAAGAACGCCTATCCGAACTACCACGTGCCGCGCATCGCCGGGCAGCACGAGCAGTACCTGATCAACGCGCTGACGGGTTACCGCGAGGGCACGCGCAGGCATCCGACCATGCAGGCGCAGGCGCAGAGCTTCTCGGCGCAGGACATCGCCGACATCGCCGCCTACCTCGCGACCCTGAAGTGAGCCCGACCATGACGAATACCCGACTGTTCCTCGGCGGCCTCGCCATCGCCCTGCTCGCCACCGCCTGCGGCCCGAAGAAGGCCGAAGAGGCCGCGGGCGAAGAGCACGCGCCGGTCTCCGAACACTCGTCCGCGGGCCTGCCGGCCGGCGATATCGCTGCCGGCGAGAAGTTCGCCAACACCAAGCAGGCGGGCACGGGCCAGGCGTGTGCCGAGTGCCACGGCAAGGACGGCGCCGCGCCGATCGACCCGAGCTACCCGTACCTGGCCGGCCAGTACGCCGACTACGTGGCCTCCGCGCTCGAGATGTATCGCGACGGTCGTCGCCAGAATCCGCTGATGGCGGCGCAAGCGAAGGAGCTGAAGGACCAGGACATCGCGAACCTCGCGGCGTATTTCGCGTCGCGCGAGCGCAAGGTCTACGACCTGCACGAGCGCGAAGGCGGCAAATAAGCCGCAACGCGCGCTCGCGACAAAACGGCCCGCATCGCGGGCCGTTTTCGTTTCGGTGAATGCAACCGCGCCGCATGTCCCTGCGCGGTCGGTGCGCGCCGCCTGCGCACGGCTCAGCGCGGAAGCGCACCCGGAGGCAGCGCGCCGTTCGCGCCCGCATCCTTCGCCGGCGCGGCACCCGGCGGCACGCCGGACTTCGGGGGCGCGAACAGCCCGGGCAGCTTGGGCCGCGGTGGCGCCTTGCCGTCCTTGTCCCAGGTCGCGCCGTTGCCTTCCTGCAATGCCGGCTTGAACGGTACGTCCGGCGGCGGCCGCGCGGTCGCGGGCTGTTCATTGAGGTCGGGATCGCTGATGCCGCAACCGCCACCGAGCTGCAGGATCGAGATGATGCAGATGATCCGCTTGTTGGTGCCGGGGATCGGGATGCCGACCTGCTTGACGCCCTTGTCGACCCAGTCTTCCAGCAGCGTCTGGTTCGGCCGCCAGAGCCGATCCCACCGCGTCGGCTCGTAGGGGAACGGCTTGCGCTTGAGCCAGGTGCCGGCGCGATCGATGTCCTTGATCTCGTCGGTGATCATGCCGGGCGGGTGGGCGGCCGACGCGGATCCAGGCCCGTCGGCGACACGCGGACGGCCGTCGCCGTCGAACACGCCGTTGCCCGGACGGTTGCGCGTCGATTCGCCCCAATCGTCCCCGCGCTTGGGCGTCGCCCACGAGCCGGGCGCGGGCGCGGCCTTCGGCCCCGTCCCAATGCCGGTGCTCGGCGCCGCGGACGCAGGGCCCGCCGTCGGCGACGCGTTGCTACCCGATGCGCTCGATGGCGCCGCGCTCACCGCGGGCCCGTGCGTCGTGGGTGCGCCCGCCGTCGCGTTGGCGCGTGCCGGGATCTCACGGGCGCGGATGTCGACGGACTGGGCCGCAGCGCGCGGCGCCTCGACCGGCACCTCGATGCGCGCGGTCGGCGCGGGCGCGACCACCGCCTCCGGAACACTGCGGACCTGCACGGCCGGCGCCTGCGCCAGCGGACGCTCGATGTCGATCGTGGGTGCGGGCGACGTCACCGTCGGCGCCTGCGGCCGCTCCGGAATCGCAGCGACCTCGACGTCCGGCGCAGGCTCGCGCAGCGTCTGGAGCGATTGCGATGGCAGGGTCGTCGGCGGCAGCGTGAACTCGGTGGACGCGTCCGGCACCGCCTTGGAGACGGTCAACGGCTGGGGCGCCGTCACCGGCGGCGCGCTCGCCGAGGCGGCGGGCTGCGCGGACGTCGGCGGCGTGGGCGTGGACGCGGCACGTGCGACGGCGGCGGCGCGTCGCGGCGATTCCTCGCCCGGCGCCGCGGCGGCCGACGGCGCGGGGCCACCGCCCTCCTCCACGGGCGTGCCTTCGCCGATGTATTCGATCTGCACCGCTTCGTCCGCCGGTGGCGGCGCATGTTCGAAATGCATCGCGGTGACGATCAGCAACAGGATCGCGAGTACCAGGTGCCAGGCGAACGAGGCGCTGCCGGCGGTGATGCGCCAGACGCGCTCGTCGCGGGATCCCGGCTGCCAGTGTTGCCGCCACAGCGTGGCGAAGGCCTGCCAGCGATTGAGTTCGATCGCGCGCGGTGGCGGCGCGGCGGGTTCGCGTGCGGCGAGCTGCGCGACGAGTTCCTCGGCTGGCGCGCCGCTGACCCGGCCGGGGCGTTGGCTCAGGCGGTCGAGCCAGTGCGTCCAGCTCTCGCGCGCGGCCGCGCGCAGCCGACCCGACGCCGCGGCGCGCGCATTGAGTGCATCGATGATGGCGGCAGCGGAATCCACGGCCGGCCGCGCGTATCAGGCCGCGGTATCGCGCGGAATGTAAGGCGCTGCGCCCGTCGCATGGTCGGTCGCGTCGCGCACCGCCGTTACGCCCGGGACCTTCTCGATCATCGTGCGTTCGATGCCCTGCTTCAGCGTGACGTCGGCCATGCCGCAGCCGTGGCAACCGCCGCCGAACTGCAGGTACACCACGCCGTCGGCGTCGACCGAATCCAGCGTGACGTGGCCGCGGTGCGACGCGAGCTGCGGGTTGATCTCGTTGTCGATCAGGTACCGCACGCGCTCGACCAGGCCGGCGGACTCCGCGGGCGCCTCGCCCTTGATGCGCGGTGCGCGGATCTGCAACTGGCCGCCGGTCGCCTTGGTCTCGTAGTCGATCTGCGCGCCTTCGAGGAACGGGACGCTCTTGGCGTCGAGCCACAGCGTGAAGCCGTTGCAGTCGATCGCCCATTCGTCGCCGGCGAGGTCGGCCGGTTCGGTGAACTCCAGCCGCACGTCGGCGCGCGGCGTCCCCGGATGCAGCGCGGACAGTCGGACACCGAGGCCCGGAATCGCCTCGCGTTCGACGAGACGGCGGAAATGGGCCTGCGCGGATTCGGAAATATCGATCATCCGGCTATTCTAGCCACGCGTCCTGCCGCTTCCATGCGCCGCCTTCACGCGCGCTACGCCGGCGGACGGGCCCGATTCAGCCGTCACGCGCCGCGGCATCGACCGCGCAGGAGCCCCCAGATGACCCCGTCCCTCGCCCAACGCCATTGCACGCCGCGCCGGGGTGCCGAGCACCGCCTGGATGACGCGCAGGTCGCCGAGTACGGACGCGACCTGCCCGAGTGGTCGGTGGTCGAGGATGGCGCGGCCATCACGCGCACATTCCGCTTTGCGGACTATTACCGCACGATCGCCTTCGTCAACGCCCTCGCCTATGTCGCCCATGAGCAGGACCACCATCCGGACCTCGGCGTGCATTACGACCGGTGCGTCGTGCGGTACTCCACCCACGACGTCGGCGGGCTCTCCGAGAACGATTTCATCTGCGCGGCGAAAGCCGACGCGCTGCTGGGCTGAGCCGATGCGCGCGCTCGCGATCGTCCCGCTCGTGTTGCTGCTCGCGGCCTGCGACGGCGGCACGCCGGCGCCAGCGACGCCCGTGGGCCGATCGGGCCCGCCGGCCGCCGTGGAGACACCGCCGCCGACGTACCCCGAAGCGCTCGCCTGCGCCGGCGTGGGCGGCACCGTGCAGCTGCGCGTCAACATCGGCACCGACGGCGCCGTCGGCGAGGTGCAGATCCAGCAGAGCAGCGGCAACGCGGACCTCGACCAGGTCGCCGCGAAGGCCGTGCGCGACTGGAAGTTCCGCCCGGCCATGCAGGCCGGCACGCCGGTCGCGAAGTGGATCGCGGTGCCGATGACGTTCCACGTCCCGCAGCCGCGCCCCGACCATTGCTTCGTCCTCGACGAGCAGGCCGGCGGCTCCGCGCCGGCGAAGTGAGCGGCGCCGGCCGCCGGTTCACTTCAGGCGGTCGAGGACGTCGATGAGCTCCGGCGCCAGCGGCGCGTTCAGCAGGTAGGGCGCGCGACCCGCGTCGAGCGCGAATTCGAGCGTCGACGCATGCAGGAACATGCGCTTGAGCCCGACCTGCTCGCGAAGGCGGCGGTTGACGTCGGCATCGCCGTACTTGTCGTCCCCGGCGACCGGGTGCCCGATGTGCGCGGAATGCACGCGGATCTGGTGCGTGCGGCCGGTCTCGATGCGGATCTCGCAATACGAGTGCCCGCCCCGGCGCTCGAGCACGCGGAAATGACTCAGCGACGGCTTGCCGGCGGCATTGACCTGCACGTGCCGCTCGCCGCCCTGCCGCAGGCCGACATGCAGCGGCGCATCGACCGACATCGTGCCGTCGGGCATGCGACCGACCAGCAGCGCGAGATACCGCTTCGCGATGCCGCCCTCCTCGCGCATCAGCGCCTGCAGCTCCACCAGTGCCGAACGCTTCTTGGCGATGACCAGCAGGCCGGAAGTGTCACGATCGAGGCGGTGCACGAGTTCTAGCCCCTGCCCCGGCCGCAGCGCGCGCATGGCCTCGATCGCGCCGTAGCTGATGCCGCTGCCGCCGTGGCTGGCCACGCCGGACGGCTTGTTGAGCGCAAGCAGGCGCGTGTCCTCGAACACGATCGCCGCCTCCAGCGCGGCCAGCAGGCCCTTCGCCGGGGGTGCCCGCTCGCCTTCCTCGGCCAGCCGGACGGGTGGGATCCGCACCTCGTCGCCGGCCTCGAGCTTGCGCTCGGCCTTGGCCCGCCCGCCGTTGACCCGCACCTGGCCGGAGCGCACCAGCTTGTAGACGAGCGACCGCGGCGCGCCCTTGAGCTGGCCGAGCAAAAAGTTGTCGAGGCGCTGGCCGTCGCGGTCTTCGGGGACGCGGACGGTCCGTGCGCCGGTAGCGGCCGGCTGGGTGGTCATCGTGGGGTTATCTGTTAAACTCGCGTCGCGAGATAAGGTTTTGATTTCGCAGGAGTTGTGCCGCTCACCCCCGCCTGGATGGCGGGTGCGGCCGGGGCCGAAAGCCCGCTTCCGCGATTCTGCGCGCGCCTGACCACGACCCGCGGGGTCGGCCATGTTAGCAGCGCGCGCAGGCAAGGCCGGCCCTCGCCGGACGGGTGACGCCGTCCAGCGATCACATCCCACCCGCGCGACGCCGACGGCCGAGAGGTCCGACGCGGCCGCCGGCCCGCAGCACTACAACGAGTTTCACGAACAAGCGCTCCCGCGGCCCGCCGTGGTGTGCAGCGCTGGAAGTGGGGCCCTCGACCGCGCGTTGCGCGACAGAGGCCCGTGCCCAGACGACGCCACGGCGCCGTCGCGCGGACTGCGCGCGAGGACGCCACCCATGAAGCGAATGCTCATCAACGCGACGCAGGCTGAAGAGCTGCGCGTCGCGATCGTCGACGGTCAGAACCTGTACGACATCGACATCGAACAACCGGCGAAGGAACAGAAGAAGTCCAACATCTACAAGGGCCGCATCACCCGCCTCGAGCCGTCGCTCGAAGCCGCCTTCGTGGAATACGGCGCCGAGCGCCACGGCTTCCTGCCGCTCAAGGAAATCTCCCGCGACTACTTCCAGGCCGGGGTCGACCCGAACAAGGCCGGGCTGAAGGAACTCCTCAAGGAGGGCCAGGAAGTCGTCGTGCAGGTCGACAAGGAAGAGCGCGGCAACAAGGGCGCCGCGCTGACGACCTTCATCTCGCTCGCCGGCCGTTACATGGTGCTGATGCCGAACTCGCCGACGGCGGGTGGCGTGTCGCGCCGCATCGAGGGCGATGACCGCGCCGAGCTCAAGAAGGCGATGGATTCGCTGAACATCCCCGACGACATGGGGGTGATCATCCGCACCGCCGGCGTCGGCCGCGATGCGGAAGAACTGCAGTGGGACCTCGACTACCTGCTTCAGATCTGGCGCGCCGTCTGCGAAGCCGCGCTGTCCAAGCCCGCGCCGTTCCTGATCTACCAGGAGTCGCGCCTGATCATCCGCGCGCTGCGTGACTACATGCGCGCCGACATCGGCGAGATCCTCGTCGATACGCCGGAGATGTACGCCGAAGCCCGCGACTTCGTGCAGCAGGTGATGCCGCACAACGCGCGCAAGCTGAAGCACTACACGGACGACGTCCCGCTCTTCAATCGCTACCAGATCGAGTCGCAGATCGAGAACGCCTACGAGCGCACGATCAAGCTGCCGTCCGGCGGCGCGCTGGTCATCGACCAGACCGAGGCGCTGACCGCGATCGACGTCAACTCGGCACGCGCCACCAAGGGCGGCGACATCGAGGAGACGGCGTTCAACACGAACCTGGAAGCGGCCGACGAAGTCGCGCGCCAGATGCGCCTGCGCGACCTCGGCGGGCTGGTGGTGATCGACTTCATCGACATGTCGTCGAGCAAGCACCAGCGCGAGGTCGAGAACCGGCTGTCGAATGCGCTGCGACATGACCGCGCGCGCGTGCAGATCGGCCGCATCTCGCGCTTCGGGCTGCTGGAGCTGTCGCGCCAGCGCCTGCGTCCGTCGCTCGGCGAGTCCAGCCAGATCGTCTGCCCGCGCTGCGAAGGCCACGGCCGCATGCGCAGCGTCGAGTCGCTGTCGCTGTCGGTGCTGCGCCTGGCCGAGGAGCACGCGATGAAGGACAACACCGGCCAAGTGCTGGTGCAGGCGCCGGTCGAGATCGCGAACTACCTGCTCAACGAGAAGCGACGCGCGCTGGCCGAGATCGAGGCCCGCCACGACGCGCCCATCGTGATCGTCGCCGACGACCAGCTCGAGACGCCGCACTTCGAAGTCAGCCGCATCCGCGAGAATGAACTGGGCGAAGAGACCAGCAAGCCGAGCTACCAGCGCGGCACGCCGCGCAAGCTGGCGACGCATGCGCTGACGAAGGCGCACCTCAACATCCCGCCGCCGCCGGCCGTCACGAAGGTGCTGCCGTCGACGCCCGCGCCGCTGCGCGAGCCGAAGGAGGCCGCGCAGCCGGTCGCCCCGACGCCCGCCGCGGTCGCCCCGACGCCCGCGCCGACGCATTCGGTCGGTCTCGTCGAACGCATCATGCGGTTCTTCCGCGGCCAGACGCCGGTCGCCCCGCCGCCGGCGCCTGCGGCGACGTCGCGCGACGTGCGCGGCGAGCCGGGTCGACGCGACCGCAACGAGCGCCGCGGTCGCGACGCGCGCCGGGACGAGCGTGGCCCGCAGCAGGGCCGCGGCCAGCAGCCTTCGGGGAAGAGCGCACAGCCGCCGGCACAGGGCAAGAACGCGCAGAAGCCGCAGGGCGGCGGCCGCGGCCAGCCGGCCGCGGATCGTCCGCAGGGCGGCAAGCCGCAGCAGGCACAGCCGCCGCGTCCGCCGCAACCGTCGCGCGAGCCGAAGGAAGCGCGCGAGCCGGCCGTGCAGTCAGCACCGGTCGCGCCCGTTCGCGAAAAGGCCGAGAAGGCGCCTCGCCCGCCGGTCGACACTGCGATCGCACCGGCCGCCATCGCCGCCGTGACGACCTCGCCTGCGTCGGAGAACGCCGCCCCGGCGCCGGAACCGACCGTCACGACCGTGGCTTCGCTGGACGCGGCCGCCGTCGCGATCGAACAGCTCGATGCGGCCGATGCGGCCAAGTCGGATAACGCGGCGCGCCGTCGTCGCGGCCGCCGCGGCGGTCGCCGCCGTCGCCGCAACGGCGCCGAAGGCAGCGAGGGCATGGAGTCGCTCGACGCCGCCGACCTGCAGGACGAGGCGGACGGCGACGACGAGGACATGGGCAAGCCCGCGGACGCCGCGGCTGCCGATGGCCGCCCGCAGCCGGAGTTCGAGTTCGACGACATCCCGCCCGCCGTCCCGGCGCGCACCCAGGCGGTCGCTCCCACCGCGGCGGTCAACGACACGCCCGTCGCTCCGCGGGCCGAGCGTCCGCGTGTCGAGGCGGACGTCCGTGAACCCGCAATCGCTACGCCCGCAGCGGCTTCCGTGATGTCGCCCGACCCGGCCGCGGTCGCGATCGAGACCGTCGAGCACGAAGTTGCGGTCAACGCCGCGCCTGCCGCGAACGCTCCGTCCCCGGTGGCGGCTCCGGAGGCCGCCACGACGCCGGCCGAGCCCGTGCTGCAGGCGCCGCCCGTCGCGACGACGCCGTCGGCCTCGTTGCCGGTCGCCGTGGTGCCGTTGGAGGCGCCTTCGGCACCGGTCGTCACGGCAGCGGCCGCGGCGCCGGTCGCTGCACCGACGCCGGCCATCCCGATGGAATCGCCCGTGCAGGCACCGTCGCCCGCAGTGGCTCCGCGCCTCGACGAGGCCGCTGCGGTCAGTGCCGCGGACGCGGCGGAGGTCGCGGTCGAGGCGGAAGGCGAACCCGAGGCTTTCGCCGGCAACGTCGAAGGCGTTTCGGCCGGATCGCCGGACGACGCGTCGGTGAACACGCTGCCGGGCGGCGCCCCGAACCAGGGCGACCTGCTCGACGGGAACGGGAATCCGGAACGGCGCGACTGACCCGTCGCGTCAACGAACGAAGGGCCGCGAATGCGGCCCTTCGTCGTTCTGGGGGCCGGAAGCCCGCGGCCTGACCGTCGGTCGATCGCGCCCCTGACTAGTGGACGACGCTCGCAGGATCGGCGAGCCCGTATTTCCCTACCAGACGCGCCAGCCCGACGGTGTCGCTGATCGCCAGCCCCAGCTTCTCGAACATGCGGCTCTTGTGCGTATTGACCGTCTTCGGGCTGAGGCTGAGGCGACGCGCGATCTCCTGCTGCGGCAGGCCCTGCACCAGCATCAGCGCGATCTCGATTTCCCGCGGCGAGCATTCGTCGAACGGCGAACCGCCGCCGCCCATGCCGGCAAGCGCGAGGTTCTGCGCGACCGCCGGCGCGAGGTATTTCTTGCCGCGCGATACGTCGCGGACGGCCCGCAGCAACTCGTTGGGATCGCCGGCCTTGCCGACGTAACCGCAGGCACCCGCCTCGATGAGGCGCTTGGGCAGCGGTCCGTCTTCCAGCACCGAGACGATGATGACGCGCGCGCCGTAATCGCCGCGCACGATCCGTTCGGTCACTTCGAGCCCGCTCAGGCCCGGCAGGTGCAGGTCGCAGAGCACGACGTCCGGCAGCAGCGTGCGCAGTTGCGGCAGGGCCTGCTCGCCGCTGTCGGCCTCCCCGACGACCTCGATGTCGGTCTGTGCGGAGAGGATCATGCGCATGCCGGTGCGCACGATTGCATGGTCGTCGATGATGAAGACGCGGATGGACATCCTTTTCCCCCGTTGATCCGAAAATCCCCGGGCGAGGCTACTGGCGGCTCTCCGGCCGCGCAACCGCCGCTCAGTCGAGCGTGATGTCCGCGTCGCCGGAGAAGGTCTCCACCGATACGTTGGCATCGCCGCCGCCGTAGCGATGGCGGAAGCTCGAACCCGGCCCGTGTTCCGGGCGGTCGATGGTGGCGCCGGGCGCGCGCAGGCTGCCGCTGAAGCTCTCGCCGCGTACCTCCGCCGACACGCTGCGCGGCAGGCGCAGGCGGACATCACCGCTCACCGTTTCGAGCTTCATGCGCGCATGCGGCGACAGCGCGGTGCGCACGCCGACGTCGCCGCTGACGCTCGAGCCCTCGAACTTGTCGATGGGCGTATCGAGCACCTGCACGTCGATCTTGCCCGACACCGATTCCACGCCGATCTCACGACCGAGCCGGCCGCTCAACCGGATCGAGCCGCTCACGCTGTCGACCTCGACGTTCGCGCGGTTGATGGTCAGGTCCACGTCGCCGCTGACGCTGTTGACCTCGACCTCGTCGGCCGCGGCGGCGACCTTGGTATTGCCGCTCACGTTGTCGATGCTGAGCGAGGACGGCGAGACGCCCCAGGCGAGCACGTCGGCGGCGACGGCGGAGATATCGAGATCCGCGCGCACCGGCACGGTGATCTTCAACACCGTCGGCTCGCTGCGCTTCGCGCCGCCCAGCAGGCGCGAGAACCCGCCGCCGTCCGGATAGCGCACCGCGATCCGCAAGGCGTCGCCATCGCCCTCGATGTCGAGCTTCTCGACGCCGGCGCCGAGGCTGCCCTCGATGCGGACCTCCGGTCGATCCCAGGCGCGCACTTCGATGAGGCCCGTGGGGTTCTCGATCTCGACGCGCCCGCGCATCGCCAGCGGTCGTGATTCGTTGATGGGGGTCGCGGCGAGCGTGGCGCTCGAGGCGACGGCGAGCGACACGGCGACGGCCAGGCGCGTGATGACGGTACGGGTGTGCATGGGACTCTCCGGTCAGCCCACGAGCGCGCGCTGCGACAGCGCGAGCCGGAGGGAATAGGTACGCCGCAGCTGTTCGAGCAGCAGGCGGGAATCGGGATCGCGCTGGAGCGCGCGACGGATTTCGCGCGCACTGCGGTCGAGTTCGGTGAAGGCCGGTGCCAGCTCGGCCGGCGCCTGTGCATCGGGCATCGCCTGCAGCGCACGGTCGTACTCGCGCGTCATCGACTGGGCCTCGCGATGCGCGACCGACGCGGTGCCGCCCGGCGCACGCGTGCCCAGCACGAGCCCGCCCGCGGCGATGACGAGCAACACGCTCGCCGCGAGCGCGAATCGGGGCGCCGCCACGCGGCGCGGTTGCGGCGCGGCGGCAAGGCGCGCTTCGATGCCCGGCCAGAGGTCGACCGGAGGCGGCGCGTCGCGGCGCAGCGCGCGCAGCTGCCAGCGCAGCGCATCGGACAGCGCGCCGTGTTCGTCGGGGGACATGCGTTCGTCGTTCATGCGGATTCTCCAAGCCGTTCGCGCAGCAGCCCGCGCGCCCGGTGCAGCTGGGCCTTCGAACTGCCCACGGCCATGCCGAGTTCCTCGGCGATTTCCTCGTGGCGCCAGCCCTCGATGTCGTACAGCACCAGCACCGCGCGCGCCCGCGGCGGCAGGCTGGCGACGGCACGCTCCAGGTCCATGCGCAGCGCGGTGCGGCCACCGGCCGAGTCCTGCAGGCCGACGTAGTCGAGCCCTTCGTCGTCGCCTTCGTCGTGGCGCCGCACGCGGCGCGAGCGCATCTCCATCAGCGTGGTGTTCACGGCGAGCCGGTGCAGCCAGGTGCCGAACGCCGAGTCGTTGCGGAAATCGCGCAGCGACTGCCACGCACGCACGAACGTCTCCTGCGTCAGGTCCTCGGCGCGGGCGCCCTGCCCGCCCACGAGCCGGCTGATGACGCCGTGCACGCGGCCGCAGTGGCGGCGATAGAGCGATTCGAACGCACGCGTGCTGCCGGCAGCGGCCGAGGCGACGAGCGCGCGATCCTCGTCGACGGCGACGGTGGCGGCATTCGAGGACACGTCGAGCACGGCGGTGAGCATACCCTTCGGATGCGCCATGCCGGCCGGCGGTTTAAACGGCTGGGCCCGCCAGAAATGAAGGGCTCCCGGGGGGAGCCCTTGCAGCCGATCGCGGGGAGCGCGCCCGCCGGCGGTTGTTCCGGAGCGGCCGACGCCGCCCTGACCAGCAGAAATTTCTACAGTCGCGGCCGCTGCGCTACTCGCGTCGTCCCGTGGAAGCCCGGTAAGCCCGATTCCAAGTGTGGGAACGCGCAGCGCCCCTCGTCATGCCTGCCGGAAGCCCGGTGACGATCCATGAGCTGCCTCGCAAACGTGCATCGCGCCCTCGATTATTACCTCGTCGGCCCGGGTGGCCAGCCCGTAGCCGCGAAGCGCGATCGCGTGGGCCAAGTCAGGCGACAGCGTCGACATCGCGAATGACGCGGAACCGACGCGACGAAGCTTTCCTTCCGCCATGAGGCCGTACGGCGGCCGGGGCGCCAGCGGCACCACTATCAGGAACTGGTCGGCTCGGCGGTAGAGGTCGAAGTTCACGAGCGGCCTCGGTCCGAACGTTCGGCTCTGAACCGCGTTCGGCTGGGTTTGAGACGTCCCGGGCCCGGCGCGTGGCCAAGCCTCCTGCGGCCTGCTCCCGCCATAGCGCCCTGAAAGCGCGCATCTGGCTCGCCGTAGGATCACCCTCTGCCGCGGGCTGTTACGCGGCGGTGAGCCAATCCGCCGGTCGCCTCGGAGGTGCTCGCAGCGCGGCGTCACCAGTCCAGGCTGCACGGCCGAAATGGTGCAGCTCACCACGACGACTGCCGCTGCAGGTCTCGAGGTTTTATCGAGGTCATCGGCGCCGTTGTCGTGCCCCTGGACGGCCGACCATTCCCGTCGAGCATCGGTGCACCCGTCATCCACCTCGTGCGAGCTCTAGGCGACTCGGGCCCGGCCGCCACCTCGTGCAAACGACAATCGATGATGCGTTCGCACGCCTCGGAAGCCGGATGCAGCGGGCTGCGACGGTTGACGAGCTCGAACCTCACCCACCACGACCGGGCGCCGTGTCGGTGGAATCACGCCGCTGAGCTCGAACGCCGTGGCGCCGGGGTCAACCGTTGAACGGCCGATGTAGACCAAATCAGCAAGCGGCGGACACCGTGACCTCGGGACATTACGTAGGGAATGTACGGATGCCGGTAGCCATCCCCATGGCGGTATGTTCCTGTTCCCGATGATCGATGTGCAGCACACCAGGTGCGCGATGCAGCTGCCGGTGACCGAAAGCGCGAACCGCGGTTTGGCCGAAGCGACGGCCGCGCCTCTTTTTCGCCAGCGATCGCCACGCCGCGACGCCCGTACCCGACCGGCGAACCCAGCTATGGGAGCCCGGAGTGCTGCGCACAGTGAGAGAGTGAGAGTTCGGCGACACGATAGGAGCGCTCGTATCCATACCTGACGGTTGTGGTTACGACCTAACGTAGATCCGTGGGCGGCTTGCGTTCCGTTGCCGTGGATCGTAGCCGTTGGTGGGTGGCTCGGTGCGTACATGCCAACGCCGGGCATGGCGTTTCCGACCTTGGAATGACCACTCAGGCTACGGCGCGCCGCGAGGCCGCCAGCCGCGGTGGCCTCGGCACCGGCACGCTAAGGGAGATACGACATGTCGACCATTCTTCGTGCCGGCACACAGGCACCTGGCTTCGAGCTCCGCGTGACACCGGACCAGATGCTTCGTCTGGACGAGGTCGAAGGCAAGCGCGTCGTGCTCGCCTTCTACCCCGCCGACTGGAGCCCGGTGTGTGGCGACCAGATGGCGCTCTACAACCAGGTGCTTCCGGAGTTTCGTAGCCGAGGCGCCGAGATATTCGGAATCTCGGTCGACGGCGCCTGGTGCCATCAGGCCTTCGCGCAGGCCAGGAACCTGCATTTCCCCCTGCTGGCGGACTTCGAGCCCAAGGGCGAGGTGGCGCGCGCTTACGGGGCGTACCGGGCGTCGGAGGGCGTCTGTGAGCGTGCGCTGTTCGTGATCGACGAGAAGCGTCAGATCGCCTGGAGCTACTGCTCACCGATCGCCGTGAACCCCGGCGCCGATGGAATTCTCGATGCGCTCGACGCGCTGCAGAAAACAGGAGCATGAGGATGGCAACGCTCAAGGTTCCCGTCACCGCCTCGGACCACGTCCTTGCCGCAGAAAACGCAGCGGTGGTGTTGGTCGAGTATGGCGACTACCAATGCCCTCACTGTGCCGCAGCGCAGGGACCTGTTAAGCAGATTCTGTTGCGCTACGGAGGCAGAGTCGGTCTCGTATTCCGCCATTTCCCGTTGACCGAGGTGCATCCGATGGCGGCTCCGGCGGCCGAGGCAGCCGAGTTCGCCGGAGACCACGGACGGTTCTGGGAAATGCACGACGCGATCTACGCAAACCAGGCGAACCTGAGCCCCGAGCTGCTCATAGCGCTGGCAAACGCACTTCACCTGTCCAGCCATGAATTGCGGGAAGCGCTGGTTTCCGGGCAACACGCACGCAAGGTGCAGGCCGACTTCATGGGCGGTGTGCGCAGCGGCGTTAACGGTACACCCACGTTTTTCGTGAACGGGATCCGCCACGATGGCGGCTATTCGGTGCCCGAACTCGCCGCGAGCATCGAGAACGCGATGCTGGCGGCAGCGCCGTGAGCTCCTAACTCCGGCACCGCGAAATGACGACCGTCGATGCGGCGAACCTGCGAGGCCGCGACGATCTTGGTGTCAGCGGAGGTGGCTGGCCTGGTTATTCAACTGGAGGAGTCTTGCTATGTCGAACATGATGCTCACGGCCGCGCTTCGCGGCCCCAACACAAGTTGGAAACAGCCCGCCCGTGCACAAGCAGCGCGACACGTTGGATATCAAATGCTGCTGGCCGCTGCGATCGCGTTTACTTTCGCTGGCAACATCCACGCACAGGCAGTCGAACTGGTTGTCGTGGATGTCAAGGCGGTCGCCGTCGGCCTGCAGGCATCCAAACTCATAGGCATGGACGTCCGCAATTCCCAGGGTGAGAAGATCGGCACCATCGACGACCTGCTCATCCTCCCGCGCGCGCGCGCATTCGCGATTCTGCAGGTCGGCGGTTTTCTTGGCATCGGCGGCCACCTCGTCGCCGTGCCGCTTGATAGCCTGACCATTACTGCCGGCGGCAGTCGCGCATCGCTTCGTGGTGCTACGAAGGACGCTCTCAGGAAGCTGCCGGAATTCCACTACAAAAAGAAGTGAGCCGACCGACGATGGCGCACCTTGGCCTCGCCAGGGTGCGTCCCGCCGGCGGGACGCCAGTGGGGGCGTCCTTTTCAGGGAAATGATCCTGCGGCACGGCCAACGGCAGGAAGCGCGGCGAATGAAGCGCGGCATCGCGATGCGGCGGTCAACCCACCCGCCGTGCGCGGATGCCCTGGGCACGACGTCGGTTGGGCTGCGACGGGGGCCGGGCGCACGGGCCAGGCGTGGTGTCACAACCGTTGGGCCTGCCGCACTCGGGACGCCTGGCGGCGCCCTCCTCGCCATCCCGTAACCCTCCGATAACGCTCGTACGCCGCAACATGGCGTGTCGGCACTACCTGACGAGCTTCGGCATATATGCACCCTCAGGAAACCCAGCTGGGACTCGTCCGGGACCTGCTCGGCGTGTGTCCGTACTCCTGGAACCCTCGAACAGGCGCCCTCGATTGGGACAACCGCCTGCGCGAAATGTGGGGGCTGCCAGCCGGAGCAGCCATTGACGAGGAGACCTTCAAGGCAGGCGTCCACTCTGACGACTGGCCGCGCGTGGAAGCAGCGGTCGCACAGAGCGTCGATCCCGATGGCGACGGCGCTTACGCGCTCGAGTACCGCGTGATCGGCATCGGCGACGGCGTCGAACGATGGGTCCAGACGTACGGCCGGGCCATCTGCCGGAATCGCACGCCCATCGACATCGTCGGAGTGGTCATCGACATCACGGAGCGTAAGCGAAGCGAGACGCGGCTACGCGAGAGTGAACAGCTCTTTCGAATGTTCGCGGAAAACACGAATGACGTGCTCTGGATCGGCAACGCGGATCGTGAAGCGTTCGACTACCTGAGCCCGGCGTACGAACGCGTCTGGGGTGCAAAGGTGGGCAGCTTTGAGCCCACGTTCCGGCATTGGGTCGATTCGCTGCATCCCGACGACCGCAGCCAAGCCGCGGCGGGGCTCGCTCGTGTCTACGAGGGCGAAGCCCGAACCCTCAACTACCGGATCATCCGTAGCGACGGTGGCATACGCCGAATCCGTGACGCCGCCTTCCCGATATTCGACCGGCAGGGGAAGGTCGGCCACGTCGGTGGAATCGCACAGGACGTCACGCGCGCATCTCCCGCGCAGGTCTATATCGTCGGTGCCGGGAATTCGCCGCCACTCCGCCTGATGTCAGCGATGAGGGGCGCGGGTTATCGCGTCACGTATTTCGCGTCCGCACGTGGTTTTCTCGAGGTCGCCGCCGTTCTACAGCCGGGTTGCGCGTTGCTCGACGCGGGATCTGCCACGGATGAATTGGCGATCGTGCGGGAGCTGGAAGCGCTGGGCAGCGGCATCCGATCGATCGTTGTGGGACGAGACGCCGAGGGCATCGCTCCGGCGGTCGAAGCGATGAAGTCTGGTGCCTCCGACTATCTGGGCCCGGATTGTCAGGATGAAGCGGTAATGGCCGCGGTCGCCTCTGCAATGACGAAGATGCGGGACGCCGACTCCCGGGATCATGCCGCGGAAAACGCGGCGGTTCGCGTCGCCAATGTCTCAACGCGGGAGCGTGAAGTACTGGAGGGTCTGCTCTGCGGCGGATCGAACAAGACGATCGCTCGTGAGCTGGGCATCAGCCCGCGCACCGTGGAACTGCACCGTGCCCACCTGATGGAGAGGACGGGGTCGCACAGCCTGGGCGAACTTCTCCAGATTGCCCTGACCGCGGGACTGAAGCCGGGAAAAGGCTTGCATGCGCATTAGCGCCTTAGTGCACTCCGCGACCCATGGCTAGGCATGGGACCACCTCCGGACGCAGTAAGCGGTCGGCCCGCCGCGGTTGGTCCACCGCTTGTAACGCCACGGCACGGCGCCGTCTTGCTCGCGAGGCAGGGATTTCGCTGCCGAGCGCCCAGGTTTGGAAAACACCTGCGTTGGTGGAACTCCATCGGAAGTTTGGCCCCACGCCAAGCACTGGTGATCCGCGCCAGACCTGCGCGCTGCGGCCTCAGAACTACGGGCCTCTAACTCGTGTACTGGACCGTTCCCTGCGGCGCGCTCAGCTCCATGCGGAACGCGGTGCCCGCGCAGGAACTCCCGCCGTGTACCGACGCGCTCGTCCAACCGATCCGCTCACGGTCTCCAGTCAGCGTCTCGGCTTCCCCGGGTCCAGCGGTTCATCAGCAAAGTGCGCCGCGGCGGCATCGACGCTGAAGCCGCGACCGAGATCGATAGCCCGGTGCATCAGTGTTCCCGCACGCTTCTCCGCCAACGCCCGTGTCGGTACTTGCGACCGTGAACGGCCTCGATTCGATCGGCGACTCGTCGTCTGCAACCAGCACGGCCGGGCCCGGATAGCTACGGTGGCTGCATGAAGGACCTCAAATATTTCGACGCACACCGGCGCGCGACCTGGCTGGAGCTGTTCTTCGACCTGATTTTCGTCGTCGCGCTGAGTGATGCCGGCGAGATACTGAGCGAAACGCCGGGCGGCCACATCGCGCTCGGGCAGCTCCTGCACTACGTAATGGTGTTCCTGCCGCTCTGGTGGATCTGGGCAGGCCACACGATCTACGCCAATCGCTTCGATACCGACAGCCGCCAGCACCGGCTGTCGACCCTGCTGATCATGTTCCTGATGATCGTGATCTCGGCGCAGATCCTCGGTGCACGGGACCATGCCCATTACGCCTGGGCCGTGGCCTGCTACTGCGGGGCTCGGCTGATCATCGCTGCCATGTACTTCGTCTCCAAGCGCAAGCACCACGATCGCGGTGGCTTCGCGACGCAGGTGGGGGCGGTGTTCTCGATCGGCGCGGCGATCAGCCTTGCCTCGATCCTGCTGGAACCGCCGTGGAGCTACGCGGTGTTCTACGCGGGTATCGTGTTCGACATGGCCGCCCTGGTGCTACTCGACAAGCGGCTCAACGTCGTGCCGATGCACACGCCCCATCTCGTCGAGCGGGTCGGCCTGTTGACGATCATCATGCTGGGCGAATCGGTGTTCAGCATCTCGGCGGCGCTGGCGGACATCACCTGGAATCAGTCCAATGTGATTGCCGCCATCAGCGGATTCACCATGGTGTCGGCCATCTGGTGGATCTATTACGACAGCTTCCCACTGCTCGAACACCGCAGGCTGACGACCGGACATTCGATCGTCTATTCGCACTTCTTCCTCTTCATAGGCCTGGAGATCCTGGCCTCGCTGATCCGGCATGCGATCCTGGGCGACCTCGATCCGAACGACTTCCGTAAGCTGACCGCCGTCGGAACCGTACTATTCTTCCTGGGCAAGCAGTACGGCTACTACATGGAGGTTCCCAAGCTGCGGCCCTACCTGCTGTCGAACACCGCCGCCGTGTTTGCTCTAACGGCAGTCGTGCTGATGCTGCCGATCGGGCTCGAAGGCATGCTCGTGGGCATCACAGTGACGATGATCTGCTATGTGCTACTCAACTTGCGCTACCGCCACCTGGTGCGTGGCGAGCAGGCGCTGGCCTGAGCCGCCGCCCGCGATCTCGTCAGTTGTGGACGCGGTCGATCGATTGGGGCGATGTCGCATCCATGTGCTGCCCTCGATCCGAGTTGAGCGCCGCCACGAAACGGCGTCGGTTTCCTCTGGTTGTCAGCCGACGCCGCCTAGGTACGCTATTCGGTCTCAGCCCGTGCCTTCCGCTTGGTTACGCTGAGTACGCCATTGTTTTCGAGCACGGCGCTATGCACGTCGTCGACACAGGTGCAGCCGGCTTGGCGCAATGCACTTTGCAACTCGTGATCCGTCAAATGCATCTTCGCCATGGTGTCTTTGTAGAGCTTGCCGTTGTGAATGATCAGCTGCGGTCGTCCTTCGACAATGGCCTCGATCCGCTTGCTCTTGAAAGTCGCGAACCCGACGAAGTAGTTGATGGCTATCAGGCTTGTGGCAGAAATCAGTCCGCCGAGCAGCGAGTTGTCTCCTCCGTTCATTGAGTTTTGAACGGCGTTAGAGAGCACTAGAAGTAGTACAAGATCAAACGGCGCGAGTTGACCTATTTGCCGCTTTCCGCTTATGCGGATAACTACGATCAAGAAAACGTACACAATGCCGCCGCGTGCGACGAACTCCCACCAAGGTAGCGTCATGTTCAGCATTCGTGCGTTTCTCGCTAGAAGAAACGGGTGCGGTGGCTACGACCTGATTTAAGCCGCGCTGCAAAGCGGTGTCGGCTTGGACGAATCATTAGCCCTGGCGCGCAGCGAGCGCTAGGTGCATGCTCTGGTGGAACGGCCCGTGACTCCACTGCTCGTGTAGCTGAAGGGCCCTTCCGTGCAGCAATACCGGATCGGTATCGCCGAATTCGAACGCGGTTGGCCACGGGCTGCCTGAGCCAGCTGCGCAGCATGAAGAAGACACCCACGGTGGACGGCGCCGCCCCGACCTTCGGAGCATCTCAACGACGGCCTCCCCCTGGACGGCTTCGGCTTCCGAGGATCGGTTACCCCGATCATGAGCCGCCCGCATGACGAAATCCACGACCGAACCGGCGGCCGCGGGCCGCGCAGGCCGCTCCTCAGCCGCAGTACCGATTCCACCGCGTGATGAATCTGGTCGTGAAGCAGTGATCGTGGAGCAGCGGGCCTTGGTCGGGCATCGGCTTGGACGAATAGTTCTGCGTGCCCTACAACTTGCCGGATGTCAGACCGAACCGTCGGCCGCTGAGCTCGCCGTAACGCGTGCCGGAAGTGCCGGTGGCGAACTGAAACTGGTCGGTACGGCGGTCGCCGTACGCGAACGCGCCTTCCCCGTTTGGATGGACGGTGTAGACGAGAACCTCGCGTCGCGTAGGAAAACCACCTCGTTCAAGAGCCGACGAAGGGTGACCCGCTACGCCACGCTCGAGTCTCAGTGGCCGTGGCTGTGGCTGTGGCTGTGACGCGTCACTAGCCGAACGTCGCTGCGAAGGGGTTCGCCCAACACGGGTACGAGCACCGGCAGGTTTCCCGACCACAAAAAAAAGGCCCCAGCATCGTGGGGCCTCTTCGAAAGACTGGCGGAGAGAGTGGGATTCGAACCCACGGAAGGTTTGACCCTTCGGCGGTTTTCAAGACCGCTGCCTTAAACCGCTCGGCCATCTCTCCGGAGGCGCCGCGTCGCGGTCGCGCCCCGGAATTGTCGCACGAGGCTCAGGCGGTCACGACTTCGCCGCCACGGGCCGCGGCCTCCATGGCGTCGGTGCACGGCCGGCCGTGGATTTCGGAACACTGCAGGCGCGCCGATTCGACCAGCGCCGGTGCCCGCTCGGCGAGAAAGTCGATGAACACGCGGACGGCCGGCAGCATGCCGCGGCGCGACGCGAACACCGCATGGAAGATGCCCTGCGGCAGCCGCCATTCGGGCAGCACCACCTCCAGCTCGCCACTGCGCACGGCTTCGGCGCAGATCGTCTCCGGAAGCAGCGTGATGCCGATGCCCTGCTTGGCCAGCTGCATGAGCATCGGGAAGTCGAAGCCCATGATGCGCGGCTTGAGTTCCATGCGGCGCACCTCGCCGTTGGGTCCGTGCAGTTCCCAGCGCTGGCGCGCCTCGTCCTCGCTCATCGACATCGTGACGTGCTCGGTGAGTTCGTCCGGCGCCTTGGGCCGGCCCATGCGCTTGAGGTACTGCGGGCTGGCGACCAGCAGCTCCTGGATCTGGCCGAAGCTGCGCATCACCAGGCTGCCATCGTCGTCCAGCCGCGTGCGCACGCGCAGCGCAACGTCGAAGCCTTCGTTGATGACATCCACGCGCCGGTTGCTGATGTGCATCTGCACGCGAACCTGCGGGTAGAGCGCGAGGAATTCCGGCAGCAGCTTGGGCATGTGCTGCTGCGCGATGCCGACCGGAACGCTCACGCGGATCACGCCGCGCGGCTCGGCGCTCAGGCGGTCGACGACCTCGCGCGCGGCCTTGGCCTCTTCCAGCATCGACTGTGCATGGCGGTAGACGCTCTGGCCGACATCGGTCACGGCGAAGCGTCGCGTCGACCGCTGCAACAGACGCACGCCGAGATCGTTTTCCAGCTGGCTGATGCGACGGCTCAGGCGCGACTTCGGGATCCCGAGCGCGCGCTCGGCGGCGGCGAAGCCAGAGTGCTCGACCACGGCCGCGAAGTAGTAGAGATCGTTCAGATCGTTCATGGCGACAGTTCCATTCCCGCAACGGTGCGGGATATTGGACCACCTTAAGTCCACCCATGCAACACCCTAGGTCCTGTGGGGACCATCGTTGCCCCTACAGGACACCTGCATGAATCTGCTCCATCTCGACAGCAGCGCCCTCGGCGCCCATTCCGTCACCCGGGAGATCACGGCCGCCGCCGTCGAACGCTGGGCCGCCGACGCGGCGCCCGTTCGCATCGTGCGCCGCGACCTCGACGCCGCGCCGCTGCCGCACTTGTCCGCGGCCACGCTCGCCGGCGGGGACGCCGTCGCCGAATCGGCCGCCGTGCTGGACGAGTTCCTCGCCGCCGACGTCGTGGTGATCGGCGCGCCGATGTACAACTTCGGCGTCCCGTCGACGCTCAAGGCCTGGCTGGACCGCATCAGCGTCGCGGGCAAGACGTTCCGCTACACGGCCGAAGGCCCGGAGGGGCTGGTGCACGGCAAGACGGTGGTGATCGCGGTCGCCGCGGGCGGCGCGCACGCCGGCCAGCCGACGGATTTCGTCGAGCCCTACCTGCGGCAGCTGTTCGGCTTCCTGGGCGTGCGGGACGTGCACGTGGTGCGGGCGGACGGCGTCGCGATGTCCGCGGAGCACCGTCGCGAGGCGATCGAGCGCGCGGTCGCCGCACTGCCGGCCCCGCTCCGCCACGCGGCCTGACGAACCCGCGGCCGCCGCACGTTCGCGGCGGCCGTCCGGTCAGCGCAGGACGTCGATCCCGCCCATGTAAGGGCGCAGCACGTCCGGCACGACGATGCTGCCGTCGGACTGCTGGTAGTTCTCCATCACGGCGATCATCGCGCGGCCAACCGCCACGCCCGAACCGTTGAGGGTGTGCACCGGCTCGGGCTTGCCCGTGGCCGGATTGCGCCAGCGCGCCTGCATGCGGCGCGCCTGGAATGCGTCGCAGGTGGAGCACGACGAAATTTCGCGATAGGTCGCCTGCGACGGCAGCCACACCTCGAGGTCGAACGTCTTCGAGGCCGAAAAGCCCATGTCGCCCGAGCACAGCAGCATGCGGCGGTACGGCAGGCCGAGGCGTTCGAGCACCACCTCCGCGCACCGCGTCATGCGCTCGTGCTCCGCATCGCTCTCGGCGGGTCGGGCGATCGTCACCAGCTCGACCTTCTCGAACTGGTGCTGGCGGATCATCCCGCGCGTGTCGCGGCCGTGGCTGCCGGCTTCCGCGCGGAAGCACATCGAGTGCGCCGTCATCCGCAGGGGCATCTGCGCGTCCTCGACGATCTCGTCGCGCACGATGTTGGTCAGCGGCACTTCGGACGTCGGGATGAGGTAGCGCTTCGATTCGCCGACCGCGGTCGCGAACAGGTCGTCCTCGAACTTCGGCAGCTGCCCGGTGCCGCGCATGGAGTCCGCGTTGACCAGCAGCGGGACGTTGACCTCCATGTAGCGGTGCTCGCCGGTGTGCAGGTCGAGCATGAACTGCGCGAGGGCGCGATGCAGGCGCGCCAGCGGGCCGCGGAGCACGGTAAAGCGCGCGCCGGAGAGCTTGGCGGCGGTATCGCCGTCGAGCCAGCCGTTGCGCGCGCCAAGCTCGACGTGGTCGAGCGGCTTGAAGTCGAACGCACGCGGCGTACCCCAGCGCGCCTGCTCGACGTTGCCGGACTCGTCGCTGCCGAGCGGCACCGACTCGGCCGGCAGGTTCGGGATGCCGAGCGCGATCGATTCGATCTCGTCGCGGATCGCGTCCAGGCGCGCCTCGCTCGCCTTCAGCTCGTCGGCGATGCCGGCGACTTCGGCCATCAGCGGCGCGACGTCCTCCCCCTTCGCCTTCGCCTGGCCGATCGCCTTGCTGCGCGTGTTGCGGAGGTTCTGCAGCTCCTGTGTACGCGACTGGATCTGCTTGCGCTCGGCTTCCAGCGACTCGAGCGCGGACGCGTCGAGCGAATAACCGCGCGTGGCGGCGAGGCGTTCGGCGACTTCGGCGGGACGCTGGCGCAGCAGGACCGGATCGAGCATGGGGAACGGTTCGTCGAGCGGAAAGGCGGCATTATCACCGCAGCGCGCGCGCGGCGCTCCTTCCCGGGGCGTTA
The DNA here is from genome assembly GCF_004359965.1 of Cognatilysobacter segetis. Taxonomy (GTDB): domain Bacteria; phylum Pseudomonadota; class Gammaproteobacteria; order Xanthomonadales; family Xanthomonadaceae; genus Cognatilysobacter; species Cognatilysobacter segetis. The sequence continues at coordinate 84,715 of NZ_SMRQ01000011.1, forward strand.
ACGGCGGCGTACGCAGCATGAACCGATGGATACGACCCGCATGGCCCCCTCCTCCGCCCCGCCCGTCGAACCGCCCAAGCCCACTCCGCCGCCGCTGTGGCGGCGCACGTGGCCGTGGATCGCGCTCGCCTTCATCGTCGGACTGGTGCTCTTCGTGGTCGCGATCCGGCCGCAGCAGCACGGCGGGTTCTTCCGTGCCGGCGACGTGCCCCCGGCCGCCTCCGAGCCCGGCTATTCGCCGCTGCCCGCGCCGATGGCGGGCGAAGCGGGCTCGGGCATCGGTTCGCTCGAGCCGCCGCCCGCGGTCGAGGCACCGGTCGCGCGCCAGCCGGTCGAACGTCCCGCGCCCGCGGCCGCACCCGTGGAGCGCCCGGCGTCCGAACCGCGCGCGCCGGCAGTGGCGGACCGCAAGCCGCGCCCGCTCCCCGGCAGGACGCCGCCGCCCAACTATCCGAGCGGCGCGTTGCGCGACGGCACCACCGGCACCGTGCTCGTGCTGGTGCACATCGGCCCGGACGGCGTGCCCACGTCGACGGAGATCGCGCAGTCGAGCGGCTCGCGCGATCTCGACCGCGCGGCCGCGCAGGCCGTGCGCCGCTGGCAGTTCGAGCCGGCGATCGCGGACGGCCACCCCACGGTGGGCGACGTCGTCGTGCCGATCGACTTCAAGCTGACGGAGTGATCGCCGCGATCCGGCAACCGACCGACGCCGCGACGTCGACGAAACCCGGGACCGAGGTCGCCACGTTCTCGACGTCGCGGATGCGCACGTCGCCGTCGACCCGCTGCGCCAGTACGGCGGTCGCCATCGCGATGCGGTGATCGCCGTGGCTGTCGACGTCGCCCGCGTGCGGCGCACCGCCCTCGATCACCGCACCGTCGTCGCGCTCCTGGACGTTGATCCCGAGCGCCTGCAGCGCCGTCGACATCGCGGCGATGCGATCGGACTCCTTGACGCGCAGTTCCTCCGCGCCACGGACCGTCGTGCGGCCGCGTGCGCAGGCGGCGGCCGCGAAGAGCGCCGGGAACTCGTCGATCATGTCCGGCACAAGCGCGAGCGGCACGTCGATGCCGCGCAATGCGGCGGCGCGCACGCGCAGGTCGGCGACGGGTTCACCGCCCTCCTCCCGCTCGGCGTGCGCCTCGATGTCCGCGCCCATGAGGCGCAGCGCGTCGAGCAGGCCGGTGCGCCGCGGGTTCATGCCGACGCCCTCGATCAGGAGGTCGGACCCCGGCACGATCGACGCCGCCACCAGGAAGAAGGCGGCGGAAGAAAAATCCGCGGGGACGTGCACGTCGGTCGCGCGCAGGCGAGGGCGCCCCGCGACACGCGCCGCTCCCGGCGAAAACCGCACGTCCGCGCCGAACGCGCGCAGCATGCGTTCGGTGTAGTCGCGCGTCGGGCGCGGCTCGGCGACGGCGGTGTCGCCGTCGGCATAGAGCCCTGCAAGCAGCACCGCCGACTTCACCTGTGCGCTCGCGACCGGCGAGGCGTACTCGATGCCGGTCAACGGCGCGCCACCCGTGATGCGCAGCGGTGGCAGGCCCCCGTCCCCGGCGGCGATGCGGGCGCCCATGCGGGCCAGCGGCTCGGTGACGCGGCGCATCGGCCGGCGCGAGAGCGATTCGTCGCCGACCAGGACGCTGTCGAAGGCCTGCCCGGCGAGCATGCCGGCCAGCAAGCGCATGCCGGTTCCCGCGTTGCCGCAGTCCAGTGGCGCGGCCGCGGCGCGCAGCCCGTGCAGCCCGACGCCATGCACGATGCGCTCGCTCGGCGCGGGCGCTTCGATGCGCACGCCCAGTTGGGCGAACACGCGCGCGGTCGCGCGGGTGTCCTCGCCTTCGAGGAAGCCGGTGATGCGGCTGGTGCCCTCCGCGATCGCCGCCAGCATGATCGCGCGGTGCGATATCGACTTGTCGCCGGGCACGCGTAGCCGTCCGCGCAGCGGCGCACCGCGCGACGCGAGCCAGTCCAGGCTCATGCGTTCACCTCGTCCAGCGCGGCCAGCAGGCGCCGATTCTCGTCGGCGGTTCCGACCGTGATGCGGCTGTAGTGCGGCAAACCGTAGCCTCCCATCGGGCGCAGCACCACGTGGCGCTGCAACAGCGCAGCCTCGACCGCGGAGGTGCGCTCGCCGAAACGCGCGAGCAGGAAGTTCGTCTGCGACGGCAGCGTCGCGACGCCGCGCGCCGCCAGCGCCCGTGCGAGCGCGATGCGCTGCTCCGCATTGCGCGCGGTCGTCCAGCGCAGATGCTCGACGTCGGCGAGCGCCGCCTCGCAGGCGGCCAGCGCCATCGAATTGACGTTGAAGCTCTCGCGCACGCGCTCCATCACGGCGACCAGCCCCGGCGACGCGACCGCGTAACCGCATCGCAGCCCGGCGAGCGCATACGCCTTGCTGAAGGTGCGGGTGACCACGAGATTCCGGTGCGCCGCGAGCAGCGGCAGCGCGCTCGCGTAGTCGGTCGCGTCGGCCATCTCCGCGTACGCCTCGTCGACGACGAGCACCACCTCGCGCGGCACCGCGTCCACGAAGCGGGCCAGTGTCTCCCGGTCGAGCCAGGTTCCGGTCGGGTTGTTCGGATTCGCGATGTATAGCAGCGCCGTGGACGGCGTGATCGCGCCCAGCAACGCGTCGGGGTCGTGCCCGAACGGCATTGGCGCGTCCTCGGACAGCGCCTCCGCCACGCAGGCGCGGGCACCCGAGGCGCGCGCCGCGAGCCCGAACACCGCAAAGCCGTACCGCGGATACACCACGTCGGTGCCCGGACCGGCAAAGACCTGGGCCAGCTGCATCAACAGCTCGTGCGAGCCGTTTCCGAGCAGCAGTTGCCCTTCATCGACGCCCAGCCGCCCCGCGAGCGCCGCCTTCAGCCGCGCGCCGCGGGGATCGGGGTAGCGATGCATGAGATGCAGCGCGTCCAGCACCGCGCCGCGCGCATTCGGCGACGGGCCGTACGGGTTCTCGTTCGAGCCGAGCTCGACCAGCCAATCGGTGCGCTGGCGGAGCGCCGCGACGTCGTGCCCCGGGTCGTAGGCGGCCAGCTCGCGGATGCCGGCGACGGCGCGCGCGGCGAACCATGCCTCGTCGAACCGGCTGCTCACGGCGCGGTCGCCGCCTGCGGTCCGCGGGCGGCCGTGAGCCGCCGCGCGCGTGGATCGCGGCTGCTCATCCGTGCCGGTTCCTGAAGTCCGCCATGAACTCGACCAGCGCACGCACGCCCGCTTCCGGCATCGCGTTGTAGATCGACGCGCGCATGCCGCCGAGCGCGCGGTGGCCCTTCAGCCCGATCAGTCCGGCGGCCACCGACTCCGCGAGGAACGCCTTGTCGAGCGCGGCGTCGTGCAGGAAGAACGGCACGTTCATGCGCGAGCGCACCGCCGGCGCGACGTCGTTGCGGTAGTAGCCGCCCGAGCCGTCGATCGCGTCGTACAGCATCGTCGACTTGCGCGCGTTGCGGCGTGCGAATTCCTCGACGCCGCCCTCGGCCAGCATCCACTTGAACACCAGTCCGGCGAGGTACCAGTTCCAGGTGGGCGGCGTGTTGAGCATGGACTCGCCCTTGACGTGCGAGCGGTAGTCGAAGATGTCGGCGCGCGGCTGGCCCTCGCGCTCCAGCAGGTCGCGCCGCAGGATGACGACGGTGACGCCGACGGGCCCCAGGTTCTTCTGCGCGCCGGCGTAGATGATCCCGAACTTCGACACGTCGAGCGGCTCGGACGCGATGCTCGAACTGAAATCCGCGACCAGCGGCGCCGCGCCCACGTCCGGGATATCGCGGAATTCGACGCCGTGGATGGTTTCGTTCGCGGTGATGTGGACGTAGGCCGCGTCGGTCGACAGGTCCCACGTGGCCGGCGACGGGATGTCGTGGAAGCCGCCGGCCTCGCCGGTGGCGGCCACGTGCACGTCGACGTAGTGCCGCGCCTGCTTGATCGACGTCTTTCCCCAGTGTCCGGTCACCACGTAGTCCGCGCGCTGACCGGCCGCGGCGATGTTCAGCGGGATCAGCGCCTGCGCGGTGGTGGCGCCGCCGGCGAGGAACAGCACCGCGTAATCGTCCGGGATCGACATCAGGCGGCGCAGGTCCGCCTCCGCCTCGGCCGCCACCGCCATGAACTCCGCACCGCGGTGGCTCAGCTCGACGATCGACGCACCGACGCCGCGCCAGTCCAGCAGCTCGTCGCGCGCCTGCTCGAGCACGGCTTCCGGGAGGGTGGCGGGACCGGCACTGAAATTGAAGACGCGCGACATCGGACACCTGCGGGCGAGGATGGATTTCGAGTATGCCGCAGCGCAGCACGCGGTTCAGGCGGCGGCTGCATCTTTTTCATCGCGCCGGACGTCTAATCGGGTATCGAAACCGGAGGCGGCCATGTCCCTGCGCGACGCCCTGCGCATCCCCGCCCGCGACGTCACCGACGAAGCGGTCTACCGCGACCGACGGCGCATCGTGGCGGGCCTCGCCGCCTCCGGCGCGTTGGGGCTGTCGGGCTGCGCGAAGGCCGACGCGCCCGCCGCGCCGCCGGCCGCGAAGATCGACCCCGCCCGCATGCGCGCCGGCTTCACCACGGCCGAGCCGCGCACCACGTGGCAGGACGCGACCACCTACAACAACTTCTACGAATTCGGCACGGGCAAGGGCGATCCGTCGAAGGCCGCTCGCACCCTGCGCACCCGGCCGTGGACGGTCGCGGTGGGCGGCCATTGCGCCAAGCCGGGCCGGATCGGACTCGACGACCTCCTGCAGGGCCTGACGCCGCAGGAGCGCGTCTACCGGCACCGCTGCGTCGAGGGCTGGTCCATGGTCATCCCCTGGCTCGGCGTGCCGCTCGGCGACGTGCTGAAGCGCTTCAAGCCGACCTCGAAGGCGAAGTACGTGGCGTTCACCACCCTCGCCGACCGCGCGCAGATGCCGGGGCTCGGATACCCGGCGCTCGACTGGCCGTACCGCGAAGGCCTGCGCATCGACGAGGCGATGCACCCGCTCACGCTGCTCGCCACCGGGCTCTACGGCAAGCCGCTGCCGCAGCAGAACGGCGCCCCCCTGCGCCTGATCGTGCCGTGGAAGTACGGGTTCAAGGGCGTCAAGTCGATCGTCGCGATCACCCTCGTCGAGCACCTGCCGTTTACCAGCTGGAACGACCAGGCGCCGGACGAGTACGGCTTCTTCTCCAACGTCAATCCGAACGTCGACCATCCCCGATGGAGCCAGAAGACCGAGCGGCGCATCGCCGGCACCGGCAGCAAGCTGTTCGCGGATCGGATCCCGACGCGCCTGTTCAACGGCTATGCCGAACAGGTCGGCTCGATGTACGCGGGACTGGACCTGAGGAAGTGGTTCTGACCGCCGTCTCCGCGCAGCGACCGGTGCGCAATCGACGCCGCGAGCCGCGCATCGTCGCCGCCAAGACGCTGGTCCACCTGCTCGCGCTCGCGCCGGCGGCGTGGATCGCGTGGCAGGTGCGCTCGGAGGTGCTGCTCGGCACCGGCGCGCTCGGCGCCGATCCCGTCGCGGCGACCGAGCATTTCCTGGGCCTGTGGGCATTGCGCCTGCTGATGCTCACGCTGGCAGTGACGCCGTTGCGGCAGCTCACCGGCAAGCCCGTGCTGTTGCGCTTCCGACGCATGCTCGGGCTGTACGTCTTCTTCTACGCGACCCTGCACTTCGCCGCCTGGATCGTGCTCGATCTGCGCTGGGACTGGTCGCAGATCGGCGCGGCGATCGCGAAGAAGCCCTTCGTCATGGTCGGCTTCGCGGCGTGGGTTCTGCTGGTGCCGCTGGCCGCCACGTCGTTCCAGCGGGCGATGCGCGCGCTCGGCCGGCGCTGGGGCCAACTCCACCAGGCGATCTACGCGGTCGCGGTGCTCGCCGTACTGCACTTCTGGTGGCTGGTGAAGTCCGACATCCGCGAGCCCGCGATGTACGCCGCGATCGCCGCATTGCTGCTCGGCTGGCGCGCCTGGAAACGCCTGCGGCCGAACGTCAGCCGGCGCCGTACAGCAGCAGGAGGCTGAGAGCGCCCGCGAGCAGCACGGCAGCGACGATCAACCACGGCAGGCGCCGCGCCGCGCGCCGGAGTTTCGGCGGCGATGGCGCTCGTCCGGATGCGCGCCGCTCGGGCTCGGCCTCCGCCAGGCCCGACGGCCGTGCGGCTTCGACCACGAACCGGTGCTGGCCGGCGACCACCAGCTGGTCACCCGGCAGCAGCAGGCCGGTCGACAGCGCATGGCCGTTGACCCATACCGGCGCACCCGGCGTGGACGACGTCGCGCGCACGCCCTTGGCCGTGACGCGCAGGCTCACCTCGCGCGCGCCGATGGCCTCGTCGTCGATCGGGATTTCGCAGTCGTCGGCGCGGCCCAGCACGCATTCGCGCTCGAGCGGAAAGCAGCGTCCGTGGTGGCGGCCCGCGATCGCCCGCAGCACCGCGCGCGCATCGGCACGCGCGGGGACGTCGTCCCCACCCGGTTCCGGTCGGCGACCGACGAGCACGCACTCCACGCCGGCCATGAAGATCGAATCGCCGGCGCGCAGCATCGCCATCTGGCGGATGGGACGCCCATTGACGTAGACGCCGCGCACGCCGTCGCGCACCTGCAGCCATACGCCGCGCGAGTCGACGTAGATGTGTGCGATCGCATCGCCGGCCGACTGCCGCGCGTCGAGCATCGACGGCAGGATCGGATGCACGCCCGGCTCGAGATCGAGCAGGTCGCGTTCGGAACCGGTCGGGCGCAGTCGGAGGGCAGTCACGCGGCCGCAATCTAGCATGCCGACGCCGCGTTGCCGGCCGATGGCCCACAATGCGCGCCACCCCGATCCGGAGGCCGCATGGCGACCATCGATATCCGACACACGCATTCGCTCGCCCCCGACCAGGCGCGGCAGGCCGTCCAGCACATCGCGGACACGCTGGCGCAGCGTTTCGGCGTCGAGCACGGCTGGCAGGGCGACTCGCTGATGTTCAACCGCAGCGGCGTGGACGGCCGCGTGCACCTGGAACCTGACGCAGTGCGCGTTACCGCCGAGCTCGGCTTCCTGCTGGGCGCGATGAAGGGCACCATCGAAAGCGAGATCCGTCGCGTGCTCGCCGAACGATTCCGCTGAGCCGCGGCGCCCGCCCCACGTCACGCCCAAGGAAGACCCTGCTCCCATGACGCCCGCTGCTGCACTGGCCACCGGCCTGGCCATCGCCCTCGTCGCCGCCATCGCCTGGCTCGCCTACATCTGGAAAGTGCGCGAAGCGCGGTTCCAGGTGGAGGAAGGCCTCCGCATCCTCTCCGGGATGCGCTGGCGCGAACTGTCGAACCTCGTCGTCGACGCGCTCGCCCTGTCGGGCTTCGAGCGCGAGACGCCCGAGCAGCAGGCCGAGCGCGGCGCGGGCGACGTGCACGTCTACCGCGACGGGCGGCCCTGGGTGCTGACGTGCCGCCAGGGGCTCGCGCACGTGATCACGCGCCCGGCCGCCGAGGAATTCCTCCGTGCGGTTCGCGTCGGGCATGCGGCGGGCGGCGTGCTGGTCACGCCGGGCCGCGCCGAGCCGGCGGCGCGCGAGGTCGCGCCGAACATCGAGGTGCTCGACGGCGAGTCGCTGTGGAAACTCGTAGGGCCGTTGCTACCGCCGAGCGTGCACACCGAAATCGCCGCCCACGCGCGTGCACGGGCGTTGCGGGCGTCTGGGACGGCGCTTGCGACCGCGACGCTCGGCGGCATCGCGGTCGGCTATGCGCTGACGCGTCTTGCGGTCGTCGAGGATCCCTCGCCCGCGGCGATCGCGCAGGCGCCCATTGCCGCTTCGGCGCCTGCGCGCGCGACTGTCGCGAACGCCGCGCCGGCGCCGGTGGCGCCGATGAGCGAGGACGAGGAGCGCGAGGCGATCGTCCGCGAAATCGCGCGATTGCCCGGCGTCGACAAGGCGCTCTGGTCGACGCGCTCGACGCTGCAGGTGTTCCTGGACGATGCCGCCGTGGCGGACGATGCGGCGCTGTGCAGCGTCATGAAGCGCTACGAACTGCTGCGCGCGTCGCGACTGCAGCTGCAGAGCCCGGGCACTCGCCCGGTGCGTTTCATGCAGTGCGCCGTCTACTGACGGCGCGATCGCGGCGCCGGGCAGGCGCCGCGCCGGTCAATCCTCGAACCGCGAGAACACCAGGCACGCATTCGTGCCGCCGAAGCCGAAGCTGTTCGACATGACGGTGCGCAGCGCGGCCGGCGTGGTTTCGCGCAGCACGGGGTAACCGGCGGCGCGCTCGTCGAGCTCGGTGATGTTGTTGGACGCGGCCATGAAACCGTCGCGCATCATCAGCAGGCAGTAGATCGCCTCGTGCACGCTCGCCGCGCCCAGCGAGTGGCCACTGAGCGCCTTCGTCGACGACAGCGGCGGAACGGCGCCGCCGAACACCTCGCGCACGGCCTGCAGCTCGGTGATGTCACCCACCGGCGTCGAGGTCCCGTGGGTATTGAGGTAGTCGATCGGCCGGTCGAGGCCGTCGAGCGCCATGCGCATGCAGCGCACCGCGCCTTCGCCCGAGGGCGCGACCATGTCGACGCCGTCGGACGTCACGCCGTAGCCGACCAGCTCCGCATGGATCGTCGCGCCGCGCGCCTGCGCATGCTCGAGCGACTCGATCAGCAGCATGCCGCCACCGCCCGCGATGACGAAGCCGTCGCGCGATGCGTCGTACGGCCGCGACGCCGTCTCGGGCGTGTCGTTGAACGAGGTGGAGAGCGCGCCCATCGCATCGAACTGCGAGGTCATGCCCCAGTGCAGTTCCTCGCCACCGCCGACCAGCATGACGTCCTGCATGCCGTGGCGGATCATGTCCGCCGCCGCGCCGATGCAGTGCGCGGACGTCGCGCAGGCCGCGGAAATCGAATAGCTGACGCCCTGGATGCCGAAGGCCGTCGCCAGCGCGGCCGACACTGTCGAACACATCGTGCGCGGCACCATGTACGGGCCGATGCGGCGAACGCCCTTGGTCTTGAGCAGCTCGCCCGTCTCGATCTGCCACTGCGCCGAGCCGCCGCCCGACCCGGCGATCACGCCGGCGCGCGGGCTCTTGAGCACCTCGGGATCGAGGCCGGCATGCGCCACCGCGTCCATCGCCGCGACGTACGAGTGGCCCGCCGCGTCGCCCATGAAGCGTCGCAGCTTTCGATCGATCAGCGCGTCCAGGTCGAGCGCGGGGTCGCCGGCCACGCGGCTGCGAAGGCCGAGCTGTTCGTACTCGGGGATGAAGCGGATGCCCGAGCGGCCTTCGCGCAGCGAGGCCGACACCGTGTCGAGCTCGCGGCCGAGGCAGGAGGTCAGGCCCATGCCGGTAACGACGACGCGATGCATCAGAAACCCTCCACCGAGCTGAAGAGGCCCACGCGCAGGTCCTTCGCGACGTAGATCTCGCGCCCGTCCACGTACGTGCGGCCGTCGGCGATCACCAGCGCGAGCCGGCCGCGCATCACGCGGCGGATGTCGATCTCGTAGCTGACGACCTTTGCTTCGGGCAGCACCTGGCCACTGAACTTGACCTCGCCGACGCCGAGCGCGCGGCCGCGGCCGGGCTCGCCGAGCCAGGGCAGGTAGAAACCCGCGAGC